>NZ_DALYOQ010000015.1:0-68745 GCF_031974595.1 Pantoea sp. CTOTU46764
GCCCGTTCGACGCCGAAATATGTCTTGCCAGATAACTGGCAAGACGGTATCTACGCAGAGCTCGTCAAGCTTTGCGGCATGTGCAGAAATGTTGTTCAAAACGACGGGAACGATTATCATTTGTCTCTCGATTCCCGTTATCACTCAGGACCGGCATGGCTATCATCACGCGTCAGGATCACCGCTTTAGCGAGCATCCGCTGATCTTTATGCAGAGCGATCGCAGCTTAGCGAGCGCACTGGAAGATCTGATGCGCGATCAACGCAGCTACATGCTGGATAACCTCAAGCTCGGCCAGCCGGCACCCGCCGGGACCTTAACGCTGGCCGAGTGGTCAAGTCCGCTTCACTATCGCCGCCTGACGCAGCGCTACAGCGACTATCTCTATCGCGATCACCCCGATGTGCAGCAGGAAGCTAAGCCGCTGCAGTCGCTGTGGGCGCAATGGTATTTTGGTCTGCTGCTGCCACCGCTGATGATGGCGTTATTGCAGGAACCACGCGCGCTGAACTGCTCGCCGCATCTGATTCACGTTGAGTTCCACGAAAACGGCCATCCTTGCGCGTTCTGGCTGGATGTGCAGGAAGATGAGGATGCGCGCTACTTCAATGGCCAGCAGCGTATCGATCGCCTGATTCAGCAATGCCTGATTCCGGCAGTGAATGGCATGACACAGCACGGTGATATCAATGCAAAGCTCATTTGGAACAACATGGGCTTTTCGTTTTACTGGTTCCTTGGCGAGTTGAAAAACCAGTTGCCGGAAGAGACGATTTTGCAGTTAGAGCAGGCACTATTTTTCACTCAGTCACTGCTCGATGGCAGTGATAACCCGCTGTATCGCACCATGATCCCGCGCAATGGCGAAATGGAGCGACGCAGCTGCTGCCAGCGCTATCGCATCCCCGATGTAGAACGTTGTGGTAACTGCACGTTAAAAGCGGTGTAGCACCCGCGCATTCTGTTACAGATTCTCCTTTTCTCCCGTTTACACTTTTCCAGGCTTATGGCATTTTTTTGGCTCTGTTTTTACCGGAGATAACAATGAGCCTGGAGTCGGTACGGCACTTCTTTGCCGAACATGCACCGGATATCGACATCATCGAGATGCCGGAAAGCACCGCCACCGTTGAGCTGGCCGCACGCGTTCATGGCGTTCAGCCTGGGCAAATCGCCAAAACCCTGTCGCTGAAAGTGAAAGATGCCATCGTGCTGATCGTCACGCGCGGCGATGCGCGCCTCGATAATCGCAAGCTAAAAGCCGCACTCGGCGCCAAGGCGCGCATGTTAAGCGTGGATGAAGTGGTGAACTGGACCGGGCATCCGGTCGGCGGCGTTTGCCCGTTTGGGCTGGAAAATCCGCTGACCATTTATTGTGATGTGTCGCTGCGCAGCTTTGACGAAGTGCTGCCGGCAGCCGGATCGATTTATAGCGCGGTGCGCATTTCGCCGCAGCGCATGGCAGAACTCACTGCGGCGAAATGGGTTGACGTCTGCGAGGCGCTTTAATGCGACTCGCGCGCGGGGGCACCGGAGATTTCGATGCCGCGCGTCTCCCGACCAAATGCCACCAACACGCAAATCAGCACCGCCACCGTTCCGGCGACAATCGCCATCCCCAAACCGTAATTGCCGCCGTGTGCTTCGGCGATACGTGACTGCACCGTCGCATTCACTGAGGCGATCAAATTCCCCAGCTGATAAACAAAGCCCGGCAGCACCGCGCGCGCATTAGCGGGCACCAGTTCGGTGAGATAAGTCGGCACCACGCCCCAAGCGCCCTGCACCATAAACTGCATCAGAAACGCGCCGATACCGATCATCCATGAACCGCTGGAGAAGGCCCACAGCGGCAGCACCGGCAGCGCGAGGAACGACGCCAGAATAATTGCGCGCTTGCGACCAATCCGCTCGGACAATGCACCAAAGGTGATGCCGCCTAGCATCGCCGCGATGTTGTAGCTGATAGCAATGATGCTGACGGTGTGCGGATCGAACTGATGCTGCACTTTCAGGAAGGTGGGATAGAGATCCTGCGTACCGTGGCTGAAGAAGTTAAAGCAGGCCATCAGCAGCACCATATAAATACAGATTTTCCAGTGCTGACGGATAATCGGCAGCAGCGCATTGCTCTCTTTGCGCTCGCGCGCCGCCAGCCACACCGGCGATTCCGGCACTTTAAAGTAGATAAACGGCAGCAGCAGAATCGGCAACGCGCCAATCAGGAACATACCGCGCCAGCCGACCGTTTCGAAGAACAAACCAAAAATCACCGACGCCAGCAGATAGCCGCACGGATAACCGGCCTGGAAGATGCCGGACATCAAGCCGCGCGAGCGATCCGGAATGGTTTCCAGCGCCAGCGACGACGCCACGCCCCAAATGCCGCCCATCGCCACGCCGTAAATCACGCGGAAACCAAGGAACGCCGTGAGGGTGGGCGACCATGCCGACAGCAGCTCAAACGCTGAGAACATCACGATATTGAGCATCAGAATCGGTCGGCGGCCATATTTCTCCGCCAGCCGACCAAACAGCAGCGCGCCGATCGGGCGTACGGCGAGCGTGAGCATGATGGCGAGGGAAACATCGGAGACGCTGGTATGGAAATACTGGGCAAGATCGCTGAGGACAAACACTAAGATGAAGAAGTCGAACGCATCCAGCGTCCAGCTCGCGAAACTGGCAAAAGCCACGTTGCGCTGGGTCGCAGTCCAGTTGAACATGTCGGTATCCTGTCTGATTAGCTTCCGGATCGATGGCCGGATTTATAGTAGAAGTTACCGCGCGAATAATTTCACGGGTTACTATTATGTTAACTGTTTGTATATAGCATGTCAGAAAGGCGGGCTGTGGCGGGAATTGTCAGCGAGTGATTCGCGGTGTAAAAAAGCGTTTCATGTTGAAGAGGAAGGTCGCCATAAATGACGACCCTACAATGACGGACGCTACAACTGATTAAACGCCTTTTCGATCATCTCCAACAGCAGCGCGTTATTGACGGTTTGAATTACATGCACCAACGCGCCAGTTTGCGGTGGCACGCCGATATCCAGACGCAGCGGCGTGCGATAACGCCAGCTTTTGCCGCGCGTGGCGCCGGGACGCAGCTCAATATCCACATAGTAATCCACGCCGTCGGCGACACGCTGATTCAGCAACCAGGCGACCACCAGCGCATCATGAATCCAGCAGCCTGGCAAATGACGGGTGCGAACCGAATAATCGATCCACGGGCGTAACGTCTCGCGCACAAACTGTGGCAATGGATGATCGTTAGCGGTAAGTCGCGTGAGATCCTGCTGCGTCATCAAGGTTTGCGTGGTGGCGTCCATTGGTACCAGCGTGATGGTGGCGCCGCTGTGCAGTACCTGATGCGCCGCTTCCGGATCGAGGCCAAAATTGGTGTCTTTGATGTAATCATCCAGCGCAAACACGCCGCCCATAATCACAATCTCTGCCACCGATTCTGCCATTTGCGGATAACGCTGCAGCGCCAGCGCCACGTTGGTCAGCGGACCGATCGCCACCAGCGTAAACTCGCCGGGGTTGTCACAAATCAGTTGGCCCATTACGCCAGCCGCATCATGCCCATCCGCCGGAATACGCTGCGGCTGACGCACGCCGCGCCACAGTTCCCCGAGCTTTTCATCGGCAACGTGGTCAAGACGCGCACGCCACGGCGCAGGATCTTCGCGCAGTGCCTGCAAAGCGCCCTGCACCACCGGAATGTTGCGTCCCAATCGCTGTAGCAGATCTTTGGCGACCTGCGCACCCACCGCGCTCGGCGTGTTGCCGGTGACGGTGGTAATCAGTTCCAGCGACAGCGACCTGGAAGCCAATGCTAACGCCAGCGCAAGGCCGTCGTCGGTGTTAGCGCCCGCTATACCGTTTCCCGGATCACAATCGATAATCAATCTTTTCATAGTGTTATAGTTTTATTGTTGTTGAGTAAGCTGGCAGCCACAGGACTCACCGATTTCTAAATGGTGAGGGAATTCCGCCAGCTTCGCATCGCCATCCCAATTTTTGAGCATGGCAATCGCACTGCGCGCCATATCACGCAGCGGCTGACGAACGGTGGTGAGCGTCGGCACATGAAACGCCGACTGATCGGTACCGTTAAAACACACCAGCGCGACATCCTGCGGCACGCGCAGTCCATGCTCTGACAGCGCACGAATGCAGCCAATCGCCTGGCCTTCATTACTGGTAAACAGTGCACGCGGCACACGACCGCTGGCCACCATGCGCTGCGCGGCGTCGTAACCGCCCTGCCGCGTGTAGCTGGCCGGAAAAATCATCGCCTCATCCGCCAGCACTCCTTTCTGCGCCAGCGCATCGCGCCAGCCCTGAATACGATCCTGCGCGTTAAGCATGTCCAGCGGACCGCTGATCATGCCCACCTGCTGATAACCGTGGTTGAGTAGATGCGCGGTGACCTGACACGCCGCTTCGCGTTCATTAACGCGCAGCATGTTGATGCCCGGACGTGGCTCAATGCGATCCAGCATCACCAGCGGCGTACCACTGGCCTGAATCACATCAATATAGGGATGGCGATCGACGCTGTTGTAAAACAGGCCATCAACCTGACGATTTAACAGGCCCTGAATAATCTCCAGCTCGCGTTTGCGATCGTCACCGGCATCACCCAGCAGCATGACGTGGCCGTGATTCATCGACTCCTGCAACAGCATGTGCGCCATCGAAGCAACAAAGGGATTACCGATGTTCGGCACCACTAAACCAAAGGTTTTGGTGCTGCCCGAAGCCAGCGCGCGCGCCACCGCATTGGGGCGATAGCCGGTCTGTTTGATCGCTTCCAGCACGCGCTGACGCGTGGCTTCTGCCACCGGTCGCGGGCCGTTATTGATCACGTAACTGACCACCGCCACCGAGGTACCGGCGATTTTTGCCACGTCGGTGCGCGTGACGTTTCCGGTTGGAGATTTCGCCATTCCTTTGCCCCTGCGTAAATGCCATTGGCCGGAATCGCCGGCCAATGGGGGTTTTGATTTACGCGATCCTGCTGGTCAGATGGCATCTTCCGGCAGATTAAGATCGCGTCCGCGCGTTTCCGGCGCCACGAAAGTGGTGAGAAAACCGATGCTGGCCATCGCCGTGAAGTAAATCGCAATCGGCCACCAGTGTCCGGTAAACGACAGCAGCGCCGCCGCCACTAATGGCGCGGTACCTCCTGAAAGGATAGATCCCAGCTCTTTCGCTACCGCCATCTTGGTGTAACGACGCTTCACGCCAAACATCTCGACGCCCCACGCCGCCTGCACGCCGAAAATACCCAGCGATGCCAGCGCCATACCGACCACAATGACCGCCATCACAATCGCTGGATCGCGGCTGTCCATCAGGCTAAAGGCTGGCCAGGCGTAGAACATCAGCAATAAGCAGAAGCAGCGATAGGTAATGCGGCGACCAAAGCGATCCGACAGCCAGCCAGCAAACGGAATGATCAGGAAACCAAGTAAAGAGGCGATGAACACCGCTGTGGTGGGCACCGATTTGTCGAGCATCAGCACTTTGGCGACGTAACCGACAATGAAGCCCTGCGCCAGATAAGAAGGGCCGTTTTCGCCGATACGTAAACCGACCATGGTCCAGAAGGCGCGGGTGCGGCGCCAGAAGCTGCGCGTATCCACGTCTTCTTTCGCCTGCGCCAGCGTGTCGTTACGTTCGGCCTGCAATTCCGCCTGCTGACGTTCAAACACCGGCGTTTCACGTAGGTTGCGACGAATCCACAACGCCACCACCGCAATCAGCGCGCTGCTGAGGAACGGAATACGCCAGCCCCACGACAGCAAGCTCTCTTTGTCCATCTGGATCACTGCCAGCCAGACCAGCGACGCAATCAGCGTGCCGCTGTTTGAGCCCAGCGCAATCACCGACGACACCAATCCACGACGTTCAACCGGGGCATATTCGCCCAGCATCACCGTACCGCCGGACAACTCAGCGCCCGCCCCCAAACCTTGGGTAAACCGCAGCAGCACCAAACATGCGGGAGCCCAGACGCCAATGCTGGCATAGGAAGGAATCAAACCAATGAGTGTTGTGGAGGCGCCCATCAGAATGATGGTTGAGATCATCACCGTTTTGCGGCCCTTGCGATCGCCGATCCAGCCGAACAGCAAGGCACCAATCGGGCGGGCAATAAAGCCCACCGACCAGGTGGCAAAACTCGAGAGTAAGGCGATAGCCGGCGTAGCTTCCGGGAAGAAGACGTCACCAAAAATAATGCCGGCGGCGAGGCCATAGAGCGCAAAATCCGCATATTCCATCGCGGTGCCAAGCCAGCAGGAGAACGTGGCGCGCCAGAAATCTTTACGGCCGGAGGATGTTTCAAGCCGCGCATCGGCAGCTGAGGAAGATGTCAGTGAGCTTTGTTGCGAAACCGTCATAACCCAATCCCTGAATGAGGTAAAAACAGCAAACGCCCTTCCGTGGGTCAGTTCCCTTGCAACAAGCGGAACTCCCCGGTGGCGACGTTCAGTAGGCAAACCTGGATGAAAAATCAGTAATGAATTCCCTGGTGTTGGAATTCGCTTCTTCGCCTGTTCCCGCCGATGTAATTTTCATCGATCGCATTAGTGAGGCAAATGTAACTGGGTCATCTCAAGGCCAACTTCGTCTCTGGCACCGTGAGTTATCACTATGGAGACAGTCTATCTACGCGCGTAGATAAATCAAGTGATAATAGAGAAATTTATTAGATAAACTTCACTATAACTCATGAAAACAAGGCAAAAATGGCGTCAAATCATGACATTACATCTAATGCATGGCGCAAGAATTGTCTTATTGAAGCTTGATTGACGATTATTGCTTACCATTTAACGGCGCAGGCTAACGCTTCATCGCGCTGTTTTTCGCACAGTTCAGTTAAGGTTTAATGACAAGCAGGCAATACTCTTAAATCCCGTCATGGATGCGCGAGTTGCTCAACCTCTGCATTACACTGGAGCAATATCACAGGAGCGCTATGACCATTATTCTTATGCGACACGGTAAACCCGATCATCCTGTCAATGGGCGCTTCTCGGCGCGGGCATTGGCTGACTGGTGTGAAGGTTACGATCAGGCTGATATTTGCGACTCCCCGCCGCCGCGCAGCCAAACCATTGCGCGCCTCGCGAGTGTGATCGCCACCAGCCCGCTGCCGCGCGCCCGTTCGTCGTTAACGCGTCTGGGTTTACAGCCGCACGCGGTGGATGAAGTTTTTAGCGAAGTCGCAATACCGACGTTGCCGTTTGAGCGCCTGCATCTGCCGCTCAACGTCTGGCTGGCGCTATTACGCCTGTTATGGCTGTGCGGCTATAGTGGCCATGTGGAATCGGTGCAGCATGCGCGTCAACGCGCCCGTCTGGCGGCAGATAAACTGGTGACGCTGTCGCAGCAAGGCACGGTGTTATTGGTTGGTCACGGCATCATGAACAAGCTGATTGCGCGTGAGTTACGCAAGCGCGGCTGGCAGGCCGAAAAACATGCCAGCAGCCGCCACTGGAGCAGTGCGATTTATCATCGTCCATTCATTTAAGTTGGAAGTAGCTCAGCACCTCACAACCGGTACCGGCTTGCGGCGTGGCAATCACCTTCATCTGCTGCAGATCAATCAGGCTGAGCGAACCGTCGCCCTCATTCGCAATCAGCAAGCTGCGATTATCCTCACTGAAGCAGCCATCCATCGGCTTATTGCCAACCTGAATATCGCCGAGCGGATTGAGCAGATCGTCAAACAGCGTCACCACCGGTTCTTGATCGCCAATCGCCACCAGCCGCTCGCCGTTGCCACTGAAGCGCACCACCTGACAGGGTTGCTGATGGCCCGGCAAGGCCAGGCGCTGGCGGATGCGATGACTTTGCCGATCCACCACATACAGCAGCGGGGCATCGGCAGCGCTCGCCACCAGATAAGGATGTTTAGGCGAGGCGGCGATACCGGAAATCGGGCCGGGCATCAGGATGTTGTCGATAATCCGCCCTTCCGCCTCACACAGATCCACCACGGTAATGCTGGCGTCCTCTTCATTTTCGGTAAACAGCTTGCGGCCGCTGGGCGACAAGGTAAGTCGGTGCGCATTGTGCGAAGGCAGCTGAATGGTTTTCTCCACGCAATCGCTAACCGGATCAATCACCGCCACCACCGCGCTGTTTTCACAGCAGAGATAAACTTTGCCGTCACGTCCTAACTGGCCGCTGTGCGGTGCCTTTAACGGCGACAGATCGATAAAACCGCTGATCTGCCGCAGGCGCAAATCGATGATCGCCACTTTGTGGCCAGGATGCGGATTGTCGCCGTGAATGCCGTCGCCGTAGATCGGCACGTACGCTTTTTCCAGCTGTGGCAGCATCAGAAGCTCGTGTGGACGCGGCGGAAAGGCATTTAACGCTTGCTCAACGGCAAAGGTTTCGGGATTGAGAAACAGCACGCGATTGCCCTGCTTATCGACAGCCAATAATCCACGGTTGTGTCGCTGCATAGTGTCTCCTTTAGTTGATCACCTGCTTTAAGCGTAGCTAACCCTCACTCAGGGTGGGATTTTCCCGGCAGACCAGCGAAAAATGCAGCCAGGTTAACAAGTGATCTCACGCGCACTTTTTAATCTCACCCGCGACTTACGCCACGCCCTGCTTATTTTATTAGGAATAGTCTTAATGCGATAAAATAGAATCACCAACAATTCACGCGATTATTTATCGTTAATTTAAAGCTTAACGGATCCTTGATTTTCCGGTTTATCTGAAAGGATCAAAAAGTGATAGCCGCATCGCACAGAATGTTTTATTAAGCATAGGAGAGTACTTTTTTACACACAGCCTAAAGGACAATCAAGAGCGCTCAGCGCCGCGATCAGGGACGCCTTGCCACCATAATCACAATAATCAGGTGCATCATGAAGAAAAAACGCCTTCAGCCAGCGTTAACCCTCTGGCATAACTGGAAAAGACTCGCTTTTACCAGCCAGACTTTCCTGCAGAAAAAACAGCATACTGCGCTCTGTGCGCCGGAATACGATCCCAGCGAAGAGGACAATATCGTGTTACTTTCTGGCGAAAAAGATCTGCCAGAGATTCCAAAGAAAGTCTGGATGTATTGGGATAATGAATATTTACCGAAATCACTGGCATTAAATATTAAAAAGATTCGTCAGGATAATCCCGACCATGAAATCCATTTATTAAATCGTTTAACGGTAAAAGAAGTTTTACCGGATTTTATCTTCACCTCGACCCAATTAACCGCCCAACAAAGAAGCGAAGTGATTCGCCTGGAATTACTGCTGCGCTATGGCGGTATTGCCATTGATTGCAGCACCTTATTATTTGAAGATCTCTCCTGGGTGCATCGCGCGCATCAGGAACGCCGTATGGATGTGATTGGTTATTACCACGAAAACGCCACCGTCAACTATCTCGCGCCAGTGATTGAGAGCTGGTTCCTGGCGGCGACTGCCAATAATCCGTTTATCCGCGAATGGCAAAAACATTACGCGCCGATCAAACATCTCGGCGAACAGAATTACTTCAGTGAATTGACCAAGCGCGATGATTATTCCCTGCTGACGCAGAAGATTGCGCAGCCGGAGCAGCAATTAGGTTCACTGGCGCAGCAGATCGCCATGCGCGAACATCGCCGGGTAAATCTCTACCTGCGTAAATGCGAAGCCAACGCCTATTACTATCAGCGTTTAAGCGGCTGGAAGAGCGAGGCGTTTGCCCATGCAGTGCTGTTTCACCAGCGTCCACTCACGCCACCGCCAGTGATTAAACTCAGCGGCAATGAGCAGCTGCATCTCGACTTCAACCTGCGGCTCGGCCATTACAACCGCAGCAGTTTGTTGGGCCAGATGATGCAAACGCCTGCGCCGATTGCGCTGGCTTCACCCATCAACAAAGCGCGCGCGTAACCAATGGATAAAGGTGGTCACCGCCCGTGGCACCTGTGCGGCATACGGGCGCACCACCCACAACCGGGCGGCGAAGGCATCCACCGCTTGCCACTGCGGCAGCACCTGCTGCAGCGTGCCGCTGGCTAATGCCGCGCTGGCGCTGAAGTCCGGCAGCATCGCAATGCCCAAACCTTGCAATGCCGCATCCCGGATCGACTCGCTGTTGTTGGTGGCAAAATTACCCTGAATCTTTACCTGCACGGTTTCGCTGCCGCCGTCCGCTAATTGAAAGCGCCACTGCGGCGACTCGAGTCCGCGCGGGTAATAAAGACAATTGTGCTGCTGCAACGCCTGCGGTGAATCCGGCAAACCGTTCTGCGCCAGATACGCCGGCGACGCCACCAGCAGCGCGCGGGTTTCACACAGCGGCAGCGCAACATGCGTTTCCGGCAGGCTATCGCTATGGCGAATCGCCAGATCAAAGCCTTCACTGCCGAGCGACACCAGACGATCGGTGACGTCCAGCTGCAAGCGCACCTGCGGATAGTCGCGCAAGAAATCGCCGATGATCGGCACCAGCTGCTGACGCGCAAACGCCACTGGCGCAGTCACGCGTACCATGCCACGCACCGGCCCCGCTTCATCACGTACGCTGAAAAAGCTCTGCGCGATATGCGCAAAGGGTTCGCGCAGCTCATCCACCAGCTTTTCACCGGCGGAGGTCAGCCGCACGCTGCGCGTGGTGCGCTGTACTAACGCCACACCCGCCATCTTTTCCAGCTCTTTAATCTTCTGACTCATCGCCGCTTTGCTGACGTCTAATCGTTCCGCCGCGCGCGTAAAACTGCCGAGCTCAGCCAGCACGGTTAACCAGTGCAAATGGACCCAAAGGCTATCTGTTTTTATTTCTTTCATATCGATTGTTCAAAATAATAAATAATCATTTCAACCAGCGCGCTTTTTCTTTCCGGCAGCAAGCGGCAGCATAGAGCCACATCCTACTCTTTTCATGTGAGCAAAAACGAGGGTTTATTTATGCCGTTACTGACATTCGACGTTATTCAGGGCCGTTCAGAAGCAGAAATCCGCACTTTGCTGGATGCCGCACATCGCGCGGTGGTAACCGCATTTAAAGTCCCGGACCGCGATCGTTATCAGATTGTTCATGAAAACAAAGGTTATCAGATGGTCTTTCAGGATACCGGCTTAGGCTTTGCGCGAACCGACAATCTGGTGATGGTGCGCGTGTATACCAGCCCGAGAAGTGAAGAACAGAAGTGCCTGTTTATGGCAGAGTTAGCGCGCGAACTGCTGGAAAGTTGCGGCGTTCAGGGCACAGATTTGATGATTAGTTTTATCACCAACAGTAAAGGCGACTGGAGCTTTGCCGACGGCGAAGCGCAATACCTCACTGGAAAACTCTAATCTCCCTTCTCTGCCCTCACTGGCAGCAGCGCGTCCGTTGCTGCCAAGCGAAACCACAGTTAGCCTTAACCCGCCTTAAACGAATCGGAATGCATCGCACAAATCTGGTTGGATGTGTTGCAGCCTTGTGACACCCAATATAGATTGACGCAAAATCCCCGCAGAGGGTCGTTGGCGCACGGATTGCGTATTCATTCAACATGAGGATCTAACGTTGTCCGAATTGGTTTCGGTTGTACTCTTTTTGGCCGCGATTGCGGTCTACTCCTCTAAAGCCGGGCGAAATAAATTTTGGTTTAGTCTGATCCTGCTGCTGCTCACGCTGTTTATCGTGCTTAACGTCACGCTGGTCGCCAGCAACTATTTTACCGGCGATGGCATTAATGACGCAGTGCTGTATACGCTGACCAACAGCCTGACCGGCGCGGGCGTGAGCAAATATGTGGTGCCGGCCATCGGACTGATCATCGCGCTGTTCTCGCTATTTTGCCTGCTTTCGTGGTTACTGCGCCGCCGTAAGCGGCCGCATCACCTCGGCTGGAGTTTACTGGCGATTGCCTGTGCCGCGGGTTCGGTACAAACCACGCCTGCGTTCCGCCAGGTAAAAGAGCTGATCGCCTCACATTCGCGCCTCGCCGATTCGGATTTCGAAACCTATTACAAAACGCCCAATAAGGTGATCGCTGAGCCCAAGCTCAATCTGGTCTACATTTATGGCGAAAGTCTTGAACGGACCTATTTCGATCAACAGGCATTTCCTGGTCTGGCCCCGGAACTCAGCCGGGAAAAAGAGAACAGCATCGATTTCAGCCAAACCGAACAGCTGCCCGGCACCGATTACACCATCGCCGGCATGGTGGCTTCACAGTGCGGCATCCCGCTGTTTGCGCCTTTTGATGGCAATGCCTCGGCTTCGCTCTCCAGCTTCTATCCGCAGAACATTTGTCTGGGCGACATCCTGAAGAACTCAGGCTACGAAAACTGGTTTATTCAGGGCGCCGATTTACGCTTCGCCGGTAAAGACACTTTCCTGCTGTCGCATGGTTTTGATGCGGCCAACATGTATGGCTCGCAGGAGCTGAAAAGTCGCGTTGCCGATCCCAGCTATCGTAATAACTGGGGCTACTACGATGACACCGTAATGGACGAGGTGTTTGAGAAATACGAGGAGCTGTCACGCGCGCAAAAACGCTTCGCATTGTTCACCCTTACCGTCGACACCCATCATCCGGATGGTTTTATCTCGCGCAGCTGCCAGCGCAAAAGCTACAGCTATGATGGTAAACCCAACCAATCCTTCAGCGCGGTCGCCTGTTCGCAGGAGCATGTGGCGCGTCTGATTGAGCGCATCAAAGCGTCGCCGTGGTTTAAAAACACCATCATCGTGGTGACCTCCGATCATCTGGCGATGAACAACACCGCGCATCAATATCTGATCAAGCAGCCGCGCCATGACCTGTTTATGGTGATTCGTGGCGATCAGCCACAGGCGGAAGTGCTCAATGGCAAACGCAGCACGCTGGATAACGGCGCCACGGTGCTGGATATTCTCGGCGGCGATAACGCGATTGGACTGGGTCGCAGCGGGCTCTCTTCGAAATCGCTGTCAACCGAGTTCGACGACATGGCAAAGCGCGTTACATCGTGGAAAGCGGACATTATTCAGCTGTGGAATTTCCCCAGTAAGATGGACAGCTTCACCGTCGATCAACAGAAAAACACCCTCAGCTTCTCTGGCGCGACCTTCAAGTTACCAATTCTGTTCCGCGTCTCCGATAAACATGTCGAACCGCTGCCGGAAGGGGAATACTCCGAACCGCTGCGTTATCAGCTGGCGAGTTTTGCTGCCGCCGACAAGTTCGTTTGGGTCGATCGCTGCTATAAGATGGCGCGCCTGTGGCAGCCAGAGTTAGCGCTGTCGAACGATTTGTGCGTGTCGATGGGACAAATGGGCGCCAAACCCAGCGTAACCCGCATCGATAAACCGCAGTGGAAAGGTAAAGTCAGCTTCCCGAAAGCAGAAGTCAGTGCGGCAACCTTCCAGCTCAACGAGCAGCAAATACGCATCGAAGACAATGCGATTCGCTACAACGCCGACAGCTTCCTGTTAACAGTGCCCGGCGCGCCGAATAGCGTGAAGAGTTTTAAAGGGATATCACGTCCGGAAGCGTGGGGACGCTGGTCGAATGCCAATCTGGCACCGGAAGTGAATATTGAGTATACCGATCCGCTGCCCGAACGCTTTGATGTGGTAATCACCGCGCGGGCTTTTGGTCCGAATGCGCATCGACCGATTCCCGTGCGCGTTGGCGATGAAGAGCAGCAACTGAATTTGGGAGATGAGTTCTCCACCACCACGCTGCATTTCACCAATCCAACCGGCAGCCGTAATTTGATCATTGCGCCGCCGGAGCCGCAGGAGTCGAATGTCGGCAATATCATCGGCCAGGATCCGCGCAAACTGGGGATCGGCATGGTGGATATAAAAATAATTCCGCAAACCTAACGTAGGGTCGCCATTTATGGCGACCCGGTGCGCATGGGTGCGCAGCCTACGAACGCAGCGCCTCCAGTTTTTCGCGTTGCGCCCCTTCCGCCGTAAAGTTCTCTGCCGCCAGCCAGCGTTCGAAACCTTGTTTTACCTGCGGCCAGTCGCTGTCGATAATCGAGAACCAGCAGGTATCACGGCTGCGGCCTTTATAGACAATCGCCTGCCGGAAGGTGCCTTCAAACTGAAACCCTAGACGCAGCGCCGCGTTGCGTGATGGCTGATTGCAGCTGTCGCACTTCCACTCGTAGCGACGATAGCCCAGCTGCTCTAAGGCGTAGCGCATCAGCAGATAGTGCGCTTCAGTGGCCATGCGCGTTTGCCTGAGCAGCGGCGAGAAGGCAACGTGGCCGATCTCCACCGATCCGTTTGTCGCATCAATGCGCATCAACGCCAGGCTGCCAACCGCACGATTGCTAACCGGATCGATCACCGCGAAATGCATGGGATCGCGCCCATTTTCCAGCTTGCGCGCATAGGCAACATAGGCTGCTTCATCGGCAAAAGGTTCGGCGAACATATAGGTCCAGTCACGCCCATCTGCAGCCAGCGCATAGGCAGCATACAGTTCGTGGCCATGGCGCTCGGCACTCAGTGGTTCCAGGCGGCAATAGTCACCGGTGAAGGTTTCATAGCTCGGCCAGGCGCGGGGTTGCCAATCTGGCAGCGGAAATCCTACCGGTTGTCCGTAAGCGTTGGTGTGTTGCGACATTCCTCAATTCCTTTATCAGTCAGGACCAGAAATGCAGAGTGCCACTTTGCTGGCGTGTTAAAAAGCGCCACAATGATCGAAATTGATGGATCCACGGAACGGCGTACATGAGTGATATTGAGCTACAT
The DNA here is from genome assembly GCF_031974595.1 of Pantoea sp. CTOTU46764. Classification (NCBI taxonomy): domain Bacteria; kingdom Pseudomonadati; phylum Pseudomonadota; class Gammaproteobacteria; order Enterobacterales; family Erwiniaceae; genus Pantoea; species Pantoea sp. CTOTU46764. The sequence continues at coordinate 14,723 of NZ_DALYOQ010000015.1, forward strand.
CGATTATTGCTGGCCCCGCTGGAAACCAACGGCGAGCTAACGCTGCAACAGCAGCTGTTTCAACGTATCAGGCAGGCGATTCTGACCGGCAAACTCGCCGCCGGAACGCGTTTGCCCGCGACGCGCCAGCTGGCGCTGGACCTCGCGGTTTCACGCAATACGGTGATCGCCGTCTGGGCGCAGCTGCAGGCGGAAGGCTTTTTGCTGAGCGATCGCCAGGGCAGTCGCATCAGCAATATGGCGCAGCTACCGCAGGAAAATCAGCCGCACACCAGCAGCGAAATCACCTTGTCGCCGCGCATCGCTCAGCTGCGATCCAGCCATCGCAGCTTCAGTCAGGAGATGGCGCTGCGCCCCGGCGTGCCTTCGCTGGCACATTTCCCGCTAGCTCAGTGGCGACGGGCGCTGAACCGCGTGATGCTGCATCAGCCGCAGCAACTGCTGGGTTACGGCGATCCGCTCGGTGAACGCACACTGCGTGAAGCGCTGGCGCAGCATCTGGCATTGTCGCGCGGCGTGCGCTGTACGCCCGAACAAATCGTGATTACCGAAGGCGCGCAGCAGGCATTGACGCTGTGCGTGGCGCTGCTCAGCAGCCCAGGCGACATTGGTTGGGTGGAGGAGCCAGGGTATCGCGGCGCGAAAGCGGCGATGCGGTTGGGAGATATGCGTATTGAACCAGTAGCGATTGATGCGCAAGGGCTGGCGCCGCAGCCACAGGACTGGCAACAGCGTGCGCCGCGCCTGATTTACACCACGCCAACGCACCAATATCCCACCGGCGTGATCATGAGCGCACCGCGTCGTCTGGCACTGATGGCGGCCGCCCGGCAACAGCAAACGTGGATTATCGAAGATGATTACGACAGCGATTTTCGCTACAGCGGCGAGCCGATCGCCGCTATGCAGGGCATGACGCAACCAACGCCGGTGATCTACGTTGGCTCGTTCAGCAAAACGTTGTTTCCCGCGTTGCGCCTTGGATTTATGGTGTTGCCGCCGCAGCTGGTCACGCCGCTGCGCCCTGCGCTACATGAACTGCTGCGCGGCGGCAATCGTCCCGAGCAGCAGGCGCTGGCGCTGTTTTTACGCAGCGGTGATTTTAGCCGTCATCTGAGCAAAATGCGCCGTCTGTACCGCCAACGGCAGGCAACTTTGCGACAGGCTTTGCAACATACGTTTGGCGAACAGGTTCCGTTGCTGGGCGGCGAATGCGGCATGCATCTGGTGTTATCACTGGAAGCGGATTAAAACGATATGCGGTTGGTGGATCGGCTGATCCAGAGCGGCTACGCGCCGGGCGCGCTGTCGGGATTTTATTCGGGTGAGCAGAAGCAACAAGGGCTGGTGCTGGGTTACGGTAACACCAGCACCAGCCAGATTACGGCAGGCGTCGCGCAGTTAGCGCGTCTGCTGCGCGGGAATTAACCGCGGAAGAAGATTTCGCCTGATTTGCCCATCACGATCTTACCGCTGTCATCGGTGATCAGGATGTAGTTGGCATTGATGTACGCCCAGTGCGTGCCTGGCTGCGGCGCTGGCAGATGACGTGGCTTCCACTCAACAATGGTGTACTGCTTTTTACGATACTCATCTGGCACCACATCGCCCACTTTATACTCTTTGTAGTCGATGATGATGGTAGTCAGATCGTAGTTGTTTGGTGCAGCCGCATCACCGCTTTGCGGTGGGCGAATTGGCGCGACATCGCCGCTGGATTCAGCCGGTTCATTGCTGGCTGGCGCATCGGCTGCCGGCGCCTGCGTTTGCGGGTCTGCGGCTGGCGCCTGGGTTTGGGCATCGGGTGCGGTTTGCTGCACTTGTGGCGGCATCGGTACGGCGTCTGTTTGCTCGCCTTCCGCCAGCGCGGCCGGAGCAAGGCTTAAAGCGCCCAGAAAAATTCCTGCAGAAAGGAGATTGACGTGTGTCCTGCGCATGGGTGATTTCCACTCTGGTTAATTATTAACTGTCCATTTAACTGACACGTTAAGCACGCAGAAGGTTCCCCCGGCGCGCTTAGCGCGTCAAATTTCGCTGCTCAGCATACCTCAGCTCAGGCATTTTTTGGCGCAGTAAAATTGCAAGCAACCATGTTAGTTTTTGTCGTGCACTTTCTGCGCCAGATCCATCAATAACGCGATGCCTAGATAGTTACTCCAGTTAAACGCGTTCTGCAGCACCACAATCGCATTGCCGTTCTGCTTATCAAAGCCAATAAAACTCGAGTAGCCGCCGATATAACCCACCTGATAGGTGATCTGCTGATCGCCGTAGGTATCGGTTACCCAGGCGATATTTTGTGCCTGATTGCCGTGCTGCTCGTAGCCGTGATTAACCTGCGCAAAGGCCGCGTTGAGCGCAGCGCCCGCGCCGTCATGCAGATGCGCATCCAGATAGCGAATCAAATCGCGCGCGTTGCTGTAGAGGCTGGCGGCCGCCACCATATTGTTGTTAAACGCCCAATCCGGCGTAATTTGCCCGCGAGGAATCAGCTTAGGCTGATCGCCCGCATGGCCGAGTGCACGCCACGGATAACCGCGCAGACGCTGCGGCTTGAAGCTGCTGCTGATCATGCCCAGCGGCTGAAACAGATTGCGCTGCGCCAGCGTTTCGATGTCCTGATGGAAGCGATGTTTGAGGATGTAGCCCAACAGCGCATAGCCGAGATTAGAATAGCGCGCGCTGGGATGCGCGGGCGCGTCAAAGTCGGCCAGATAATCCAGCACTGCGTCGCTGTCGAGGTTGCCGTAAAAGTTCTCGCCGCTACGCAGATAGCCCATAAATTTCATGAACATCGGCAAATCCATATCCTGGCGCGGCAAGCCCGAGGTGTGCGTCACCAGTTGCAACAGCGTGATGCGTTTGGCATCGTCGCTCAGCGGCACGTTGGGCGGCAACAGCGTCGCGAGCGTGTCGTTCCAGTGCAGTTCGCCGCGATCCACCAGCTCAATAATCACCTCCGCGGTGATGCCTTTACTCAGCGAGCCGAGCGCAAATAAGGTATCTGGCGTGATGGGATAACGGTGCACCGCATCGGTGACGCCAAAACTGTAAAATTTAGGCTGGCTGCGTTGATGGATGATGGCGATGCTGATGCCGGAAACCTGCTTCTGCTGCATGTAATGGCGCACGATGTCATCGACATTTTCATTAAAGGTCGCGTGCGAAAGATAGACTTTATCGCTGACGGGCGCGGAGGTTTGCGACAAGGTGCCGCAGGCGCTGAGCAATACGCTCATGCCCAACAGAATGATGCATGTTATTAAACGATGGCACAGCACCCGTTTATTCCTGGCGAAGATAATCATGGCAATGGATTGAGCGAATTTTTATGTTTTATAGTGGGTGCGACGGGTGTTGGTGGCGAAATATAACACAGAAGAAAGTCAGCGCCACCTGCCAAAAACAGGTGGCAGCGGGGATTATTGATTAACGGGAATAACCGATCCTTTGTAGTGCTGGTTAATAAATTCAGCAGTTTGCTTTGACTCCAGATCTTTCGCTAATTCCAAAATACGCGGATCGTGCGCCAGTTTCGGCGTGGTGACCAGCACGTTGGCATATGGATTATCCTTCGCCTGTTCCAGCGCCAGCGCATCCTTCGACGGCACTAAACCAGCCTGCAACGCGTAGTTGCCATTGATGATCGCCAACTGCGCATCATCCAGCGCGCGCGGCAGCTGCGGCGCTTCCACTTCGATAATTTTCAGATGGTGCGGGTTGTCAGTAATGTCTGCGGAAGTCACCAGCGTATTGGCGCTATTGCTCTTCAATTTGATCAACCCATTGGCCTGCAACAGATAAAGTGCGCGGCTCAGATTGGTGACATTATTCGGCACGGCCACTTGCGCGCCATCAGGCAGATCTTTCAGTGATTGCACTTTGTGCGAGTAGATGCCAAGCGGCTCAATATGCACGGTAGCGACCACAGAAAATTTCTCGCCCAGCGCTTTTTCCTGATCGCGCAGGTAAGGCACATGCTGGAAGTAGTTGGCATCGACGTCACCGCGTGCCAGCAGTTCGTTGGCGTTGAGGTTGCCGTTGAGTTCAATCACCTTGAGATCGAGCTTCTTGTCGGTCTGTTTAATGTGGTTGAGGATTTCGCTGTGCGGCACGGCATCTGCCGCTACGCGCAGCGCGGCCGCCGACGCGTAACTGCTGAACACCGAAACCATCGCTAACGCCGCTATCACCTTTTTATTCATCTGCTTCCCTTAGTTTCTTATGATTTAACGCGATTGAGAGTGTCAGCGTAATAACGCTGCGCCACGTCGCGATGCGATCGCAAACGTCCTTTGAGATAGTTCCAACCCACTTCACGCAGCAGCGGATTGCTGGGATCGCTGGTGGGCCCGCGCGCTTCTGCCGCCAGCTGCGGCGGTAGCTGATACAGCGGCACTTCGGCATCGAGCTGTGCGCCGAGGAAAAAAGCGATGGAAATGCGCTGCTGGTTTATCGGCGGCGATACCACGCGATGCACAGTGGCGCGCAGATAACCGTTGGTAGCGATTTCCAGCAGTTCGCCGATGTTCACCACAAAAGCGCCCGCTTTCGGCAGCGCATCAACCCACTGATCCGGCGTGACTTCAACCTGCAACCCAGGCTGATCGTCCTGCAACAGAAAGGTCAAAAAGCCGGAATCTTTATGCGCGCCAACACCTTGCTGGCTGGCAGCGGCATCCTGCCCCGGATAGCGAATCAGCTTCACATGTTCGTTGGGATGCGTGCCGTACAGCGCATCAAAAGCGTCCGGCGGCAGCGCCAGGGATTTGGCGAAGGCGCGCAGTAAACGCAACGCCACGTCAGTCATCGCCTGCTGCCACGCGTGGATCACCGGACGCAGCTGCGGCAGCGCCTGCGGCCACAAATTGGGCCCTTGCAGCTGCTTCCATGCCGGATCGTCTGGCTGCAGCGTCAGCGCGGCACGCTCTGCACCGATATCAAATTGCTCACGCTGATCGCGCTGCTCACGGGTGTATTCCACGCCCGCACGGTTGTAGCCGCGAAAATGCGGCGAATGGATCATCGAAACGCGCTGCTTCTCTTCATCCGGCAACGCAAAGAACGCGCGCGTGATGCTTTGTACGTTCTGCAATAGCTGCGGATTGATGCCATGATTCACCAGATAGAAGAAACCGACGTCACGCGCGGTTTCGCGCAGTTCGGCAAGGTATTGCGCCTGCTCCGCATCCGGCAGTTCCAGCAGGGCTAAATCCAGTACCGGCAATGTGCTGGCCATAATTTGCATCCTTTATGCAGGAAAACTCTGCCTTTACGCTGCCATCTGTCGACAACAGCAGCCAATACTGTTGCGTGATAAGTTATGGCGAATCCTTTTTAGGAGAGGTTCAGCAATCGATATGCAAAAAGCGATAAATCGCGCCCGCTTCCCGCTATAATCGCCGCCAATTAACTTTGGGCATTGCCCATCAATAAAAGCAGGAGATGCCGTATGAACCAGGGTCCGTTAACTGAAAAAGAGCTGAACTGGCTGGAAGATATGCTAGAGAAATACGGCAACGAGCACTCGGTGGTGGATACCGCTGAGCTGGACGGCATGCTGACAGCGCTGCTCTCCGGCCCGAACGACATCGAACCGAGCGAATGGCTGGTGGCGATGTGGGGCGGCAAAAAGCACATTCCAAAATGGTCGAATGAGCGCGAGATGGATCGCTTTATGACGCTGACGTTCCAGCATCTCAACGACATCGCCGAACGCCTGGCCGAATTCCCGGAGCAGTTCGATCCGCTGTTTGGCACGCAAGAGATGGAAGGCCAGGAATTCACCGTGGTGGAAGATTGGTGCTACGGCTATTTGCGCGGCGTGGCGCTGGATGCAGATTGGTCGCTGCTGCCCGAATCACTGCAGCCGATGATGGAGGTGATTGCCTTGCACGGCAGCGAAGATCACCTGGCGAAGCGCGAAGCCTTCACACCGGACGAGTTTGAAGCCAGCATCGAGGCGATTCGCCCTGCGGCGCTGGAGCTGCATGAATACTGGCAGGAACAGCGCATGGCGCAGCCCGATCCAGAGCCTCAACTGCCGCACTTTGCCGGCGAGAAAACCGGCCGCAACGATCCTTGCCCATGCGGCAGCGGTAAAAAATATAAGCAGTGCTGCGGCAAGTAGGAGCACCATTTGTAGGGTCGCCATTCATGGCGACCTGCCAACGAGATGCGCATAACTGCGCCCCTTACGGCAGCGATGCCGCTTTCACCTCGGTCACCCAGGTTGGCAACTGCCATGCGCCACCCGCGCGAATCGCACGGCACATGCCGGTGGTCGCATCGCTACTCTGCTCGAACGCTTTGCCATCCCACACCCACGCCGCTGTGCTCCAGCAGTCGCCGATGCCGCGCCCTTTCTGTGCTTCAGAGATCACACCTTCGCTGTAATCAGAGCCGGAATCCGTCACCAGCTGCGGTGTGCCCTGCAACGCTTTGTCGATCAGCCAATAGCCATAACCTTCGTTATACGCCCCGCGCCAGCACAATGCGGCGATCAGCACATGCGCATCATCAACCGGCGTTAAGGTCAGCGGCTCCGCGCCCTCTTCCGGCTGATCGTCGGACGGTGCCAGATTGTCGCAGCTGTCGTCATCGGTGAGCGAGGCAATCAGCTTCGGCTTCAACAGTGCCAGCTCATCGGCCGTCAACGGACGCGCATCGGCCTTCACCACTTTAACCTGCTGAATCACCGGCATCGCCACCGCTGCCGGTACGCTGTTTTCCGGTTTATTGCCCTTACGCACCAGCGCGCCAGGCGTGCTAAGACGACCTTGCGCATCATCCATTTTCAGCAGCACCGCAAACGCGCCATTACTGGAGAGATCAAAAGGCTCTTCACCACCGCGAAACTCCACTTTGCCGTTGCCTTTGATACCGTTGATCAGCGCCTGAGTTTGTTCATCGGTCAGCGTCCATTCGTCGTTATCGGCTTTCGCCACGTCGCCCAGCGCACGGTCATCAATCCACAACGCTAAGTTGTTCACCACTTTAGAATCATCATCGCCGGTATCGGCCAGCACCACGCGACCGTGCGTCACCGCATTGGGGCCACCGGCACGCACCAGCAGCACCGAGCCGCCCGCGCCCTCTTCGGCGCTGTAACCGGCGGCACGACAGGTCAGCGTATTGTCGCAGGCCAGTTCCCAGTCTTTGTGGCTAAAGGAGACGCCGTCTTGATCTGCCAACAGCGGCGCACTCAGGCTGGCAAGTAGCGATATCGCCAGCAGCAATCGGGTAATCATGCCATCTCTCCATAATGGTAAAGGTGGCTAGTGTGATGATTTTTGTGACGCGGGAGAAGTGAATTTTTTGCGGCGATGCTGATTTAAAGCGCCACCACAATCTGCTGTCGCAGCCACTGCTGAGCCGGGTCGCGGTGCAGGCGTTCATGCCACAGCAGCAAAATATCAAAGCCCGGCACCTCCAGCGGCAAATCGACAACCGCAAGGTGTGAAGTATGACGCACCAACCGCTCAGGCAGCACCGCGACCAAATCGCTGTTCGCCAGCGTCTCCTGCATAAACAAGAAGTGCGGCACCGACAACACCACGCGGCGTGAACGTCCCAGCTTCGCCAGCGCCTTATCGGTAGCTGCGCTGAAGCCGCCGCCATCCGGCGACACCATGACAAATTCCAGCTGGCAGAATTGATCCAGCGTCGGCGGACGTTGCAATTGTGGGTGATCGCGCCGTCCCGCCAGCACGTAGCGCTCGCTGAACAGTTTGCGTTGATGCAACGTCGGCGGCGCGTTATCGCCGGTATGAAACACCACATCCAGCTCACCTTTTTCCAACTGCTGCGCTATCAGCGGCGGATTGAGCGCCAGAATCGCCATACGACTCTGCGGTGCAGCAGCGCGAATCAGGCTGAGCGCGGGCAGCACCAACGCCGACGACGTGTAATCGGTGGCAGCGATGCGCCAGGTGACTTCGGCATTGGCCGGATTAAAGGTATCGGGCGGCGCGACTGCTTGCTTTACCGCCTCAAGCGCCAGCCGCAGCGGCTCACGCAACGCTTCTGCGCGCGCCGTTGGCAGCATGCCGCGCGGCCCAGGCAACAATAGCGGATCGTCAAAATGCCTTCGCAATCGCGCCAACTGAGCGCTAATGGAAGGCTGCGAAAGATGCAGACGCTGCGCCGCGCGCGTGACATTGAGTTCGGTTAGCAGCACGTTGAGCGTCTGCAGCAGATTCAAATCCAGCGAGTTGATATTCACTCTGTCTATACCTGAGATATCAGCAATTTATTTCTACTATATCCAGCATCGATTTAATCTGCAGTGGTTTTCATCTCACAGGATTAAGCCCATGAATGTACTGATTGTGTATGCCCATCCGGAACCGCGTTCGTTGAGCGGTTCACTCAAAGACTTTGCCGTGCAGCATTTAGAGAAGGCCGGACATCAGGTGCAGGTTTCTGATCTCTATGCGATGCAGTGGAAAGCGCAGCTCGATGCTGATGACACACGCGCCCCGTTAGTGGGCGACCATTACGATGCGACAGTGGATTTACGCTTCGCCTACGATCATCAGCTTCAGGCTGCGGATATCGCCGCCGAGCAGGAAAAATTGCGCTGGGCCGATACGGTGATTTTCCAGTTTCCGCTGTGGTGGTTTTCGATGCCCGCCATCATGAAAGGCTGGTTTGACCGCGTTTACGCCAACGGTTTTGCCTACGGCGTAGGCGAGCACAACGAACAGCATTGGGGCGATCGCTACGGCGAAGGCAATCTCAGCGGCAAACGCGCGATGCTGGTGGTGACGACAGGCGGATGGGAATCGCATTACAGTCCGCGCGGCATTAACGGCCCGATGAACGATCTGCTGTTCCCGATTCAGCACGGCATGCTGTTTTATCCCGGCTTTAGCGTGCTGCCGCCGCTGGTTTTCTATCGGGTACAAAAGTCGGCAGCAGAACGATTTTCTGGCTGGTGCGATGCGCTGGCCACAAGGCTGGATATGTTGGCAGAAACTGCGCCAATTGCCTACCGTCAGCAAAACGGCGGCGACTATGAAATTCCTGCGCTGACGCTAAAAGCGGAGTGTGTAGCCGAAGAGAGCGGCTTTGGCGTGCATGTAAAGCGGTGAAAGGTAGCAGGCTCGGCGCTGAGCCTGCGGTTACTCGTACAGCCAGCGCCCCGCTTTCGCCGATTCAATCAACATTCCCAGCGTGAAATCGGGCACCACCGGCACTTCACGCTTATTAAATGGATTGAGAATCTGCGCCAGCGAGGGCTCATCGGGATAGTAGGTTTCGATGACAAATCCGCCGCGATCAACGCTGAACTCGCCGAAGAACTCATCCATCAGCGCAGCCGCTTCTTCACGTTCGAAGTTGAGATCGCTATCGATATCAATTTGCGGCGTCAGCGTTTTTTGCTTGAACAGGTAAACGCCGTCGTAACGTCGCACCAGCTCGTAGATACGCTGCTCAATTTCAACTGTCATCGCTTCTGCACTCCACTGATTTCACCGGAGCGCCATTCTGCCATGCAATCCCGACAGTTGGATGAAAAAAATCTCTGCGGGGGAATTTTGAGACAAAGCGCGAATTTTCTGGGCGGGACGCCCGATTTATTGCGTCAAAGCGTCCTGTGCTTGTTTCAGCTCTTCACGCGCGCCGGCCAGTTTACGCTGCTGCTTCGCAATTTTGTCGCTGCGGCCTTTGGCCTGCGCTTCTTGTAAATCTTGCTCACGCTCCTGCACTTTCAACTGCTTCTCGGCCACTTTTTCCTGGCGCGCTTTAAGTAATCCGCTGTCGGTGCAGTTTGCATTGGTTTCGCGTAACGCCTTTTCCAGACCGGCGATGCGCGCAGCATTGCCATGCTCACGCGCCATCGCCAGCTCTTGCTGGATATCCTGCTTTTTAGCGGCGCAGCCGGTGGCGGGGTTGGCAGCCTGAACAGACGTCACGGTCAAAGCAGAGAAAAGAATCGAAAGGGAAATCAGGGTGTTTTTCATGGTGAACTCTTGGTTTACGTTGACGGGCGCTATTATACGAAGAGTTCTTAACAGGATCTTAAGGCAGAAGTGATTATGCGAGACTGAGGAAATAAGCCGAATTTCAGACACAAAAAAAGCCGCTCGTAAGCGACTTAATTTTGCATCAATCGATGGTGCCGAAGGCCGGACTCGAACCGGCACGTATCTCTACGGTTGATTTTGAATCAACTGCGTCTAACAACTTATTGATAAACCACAATAAGCTGTCTTCCACCAGACGGTGTTCAGCACCAATTTCGCCATGAAATTGCCCCGACAATTTAGCCGGGGTTTCTATGATTTACAAGAGAGATCGTTACTTGATCTTAGATCCATGCGGAGTGTATCTCGTAAGGATCACCATCCCTGAATACATGAGGGGCTACTTTTGCGGAAAACGTAACTTCCTCAAGAGCACAGGCTCACGCGACATTCGCCAGGCAAGGCTCTTTCGTGATGCGATTGCGCTTGAGTTCGCCAGATTACGTGAACAGTTAAAGCCACAACCCAGTGGTTCAAAGGTTGAGCTAATTATTAACGATCTACGCCGCATAGGAAGTTATGCGAAAGATAATCCACTCCAGATGAGCGCACCTTTGCAGTCTTGCCCTTCTCTACTGCAAATGCGGGATCTGTATTTGCTCCAGTTTGGCGATAAACGCAAATTAACCACCCTCTCCAAGACCAATAAAGCCGTAGAGCAAATCTTGGCTCACTTGAAGAAGCGCGATATTCATTTACGGGAGATCAACCGGACAGTAGTTACTGGCTGGTTGGATAAGTTGAAGAAGGAAAGAGCACTCCAGACGATTCAAAATTACATCAGCTCATTGGCTCAGATATGGGATTTGGCAAGGAACCGTTATCACGATGCACCACAGGATAACCCTTGGCGTGGTCACGGGCTGGAAGCGAAAAGCAGTAAGGTGAGTTACGAGGTTTTTACTCATGTAGAACTGGCGAAGGTATTTTCAGCTTTTGAAGATGACGCTGAGATGCAGGCAGTGACCTTGATCGGAATGTATAGCGGCATGAGGCTAAATGAAATTTGTTCATTGCAGGTTGGGAATATCCGCTCAATCGAAGACGTTCTTTGCTTCGAGGTACTGGAAGGCAAGACCAAATCGGCGGCGCGTGTCATACCGGTTCACTTATGCATTATACATTTGGTTGAGTCACTTATTCAGAAACCACACAACGGTTTTCTTTTCTACCATGCATCAATTACAGATCGTGCTGACGGCAAGCGTTCAACATGGCACACACAGCGCTTCACAAGGGCAAAGCGTAAAGCCTTGGGAGAGGTTGGAACTGATAGAAAGGTATTCCACAGCCTTCGCCATGAATTTGCCCAACAGCTTGACCGTAACCAAGTTCCAGAGGACAGGATTGCATTATTGATGGGACATGACCGAGGCAGAACAGAGGCATTTAAGACGTACTCAAAAAATTCCGCATCACCACAAGAACTATTTAGTTATATAAACAAAATCAGATACAAGGAGAATGATATATCGTGATTGAATAACACCCATTTTTGGTAGTTGAATTTAATTAATGGATTAGGTTAATGTGAAAAGCCACCATTAAAAAACTTAAAAATCAATACCTTTAAATTAGGAATTACACATGGCTATGAAAAAGTGTCGTGAGTGCGACGGGAAAGTCTCATCATCGGCTAAGACTTGTCCCCATTGTGGGGTAAGTAAACCATACACGTCTCCATCTGGCTGCTTAATATTTATTTTAGCTGTAGCATTCGCAACATACATGACTTATTTCAATGATGAAAAGAAAACACCTGAAAATAGTTATGAAAAAGTAGAAGACACTCAAGAAGTAAGAAGTGAAGCACAAGCAGTCATACAATCAAGAGGATTTACTTGCACAAAAGTAAATAGCACGCACGCAGCGGCCTTTGGGGGTTCAGTCACAGTATTCTGTGACGATATTTATGAATATAAAATTAAAGATAATGGTGGAAAATATCAAGTCACCGCAGAGTGATTTATTATTCACCTCGTATAGTGACTGCATTTATTATTTACCACCATGCAGTAAGGTGAATCATTTTTTGCAATAACTGAACCTAAACTTTTGGAGATTGTATTTCCATGCATATCACCGTTACGACACAAAAAGTACACACGCACAAGAAGAATATTAGACGTGACGATCTTCAAGGGCTTACGTGTTTTATGCAAATGGCTAAAGGTGTGCGTGTTACTGCATCCTTGGATCATCAGTCAATTGTCAGCAGTGTGCTGGGTGAACCTGACAGTCGTGAACACCATCAGTTAGATTCATATTGGCGATGGGACGATGTCGATGCAGTGAAGTTAGTCGATGTGTTGCACGCTGTCGCTACAGTTAAGGCGTAGAGCATCAAAGCCAAAAGCCGAACGGTTTACCGTTCGGCTTTTGCCCATCTTCGCTATGGGTAACGCAACAGTTGCCTTTCTAAATTATCTAATTTATATTTTCTATCTAATTTAGATAAAGAGGTGGCACGCAATGGCTACAACAGCACAAGCAAAGATTTACGAGCGCATTAACCTTGCTCTACGTGATGCACCACGCAACCGCTATACCGCTGAATTGCATCTCCAGATGATCAAGTACGCTGATGAACTGAAAAACATCACGGCTAAAGAGTTCTGCGACGAATTGGGCATAGCTGCCAGCTACGTGGCAGAGTTCAGCAAAATGCGTAATCTGACTGAGCGCCTTAAAGCGGCTGGGCTTAATGTCAGTATGCTTTGAGAAGAGCAGGCACAAAAAAACCGGGCGGTTTCCCGTCCGGCTTTAAGTGTTCAGCTTCTTCATACGCTTTGCTGTCGCGGCTTCTCTGATCGCTGTCTCCAGCCCTTTAGCCTGAATGTGGTCAAACAGCGTTGTTCGTTTCATATCAAGCCAACGTGCAAGTGCCGAAAGGTTGATGATTGAGTCATCGTCACCTTTGAGCGGCAGGGTCAGAACTGGCACAGAGCCAACTCCAAGCAGTTGTAATCTCATTTATTAATCTCCTTTCCTTTGCCTCGCCACCTCAATGGCGGAGCTTACGCACAGCATCAGCAGCGGGGGCAAGTCATGCCCCCAATTACTGCAAGCGGTGTCCATATCGCGCCTGTCTTATGCGGCCTGGTTCGTCAGCTTAGTAACGAAGTCTGGACGGTAAATCACTGGCAGGATGCTCAATTCCGCGAACAGTTCTACGTTGCGGAGCTTGTCCTGATGGCTGTAAATGCGGAAATCTACGGGTTCAGCGAATGCCAGATCCAGATTGCGGCTGGTTGCGGTAGCAACGTAACCGAAAGGCAGCGCGATTTCTGAGGAAAGCGGCTTACTGAATTTGGGCACTAAAAACGCCTGGTCAGCGCTGATGCCGTAGAGTGGATCGGTCACTTCAACCACGCGGACATTGTCCAGCAGGAAGGTAGAGAAGCCCGGCAAAATTTCCTTGTTGAACAGCACGTCACGATCCAACACTCCGTATTGAATGCTCTGGCGAATATCCGGGTGATATTTAATTCCACGCGCTACCGCTGAACCAGCGAACAGGATGAAGCCATCCAGTTGACCAGCCAAGCCGCCCATGCGGAGCTTAGTAGCGCTCACGGCGTCATCAATGGAGCGAAGCGGGTCTAATGCCACACCTGTTTCAATTGTTCCGGTCGCCTGCTCGTAGCCAAATTCCTCTGTCCAGTCGATCAGCGGCTGCTGAGTAAACTCTGCTTCAACAGTGTTACGGAACAAGGCATCAGCGAACATCTTTTCACGAGTACGCATGTACTTGTCATGCATCGCCAGGCTTGAAGCGGTAACCGCGTCCAGAATGGACATTTGCAGATCACTGCTGGGTGTCCTGAATGGTTGGATATCTGCCGCCGTAATGCGATCTGCGTAAGCGTGAAGGGGTGCCTCCACCAAATGGTTGGAACTGGTACGCTTCGCCAGGCTTGACCACTCGCTGGAATACCTGGATACCGACTTAGAAATTTTTTGAGCGACTTCGTCCAGCACGTCTAAGGAAACCCTTGGACTCATTGACGTTTGACGGTCTGCGAACACATTCAGTGTGGTCAGCAAGGTGTTCTTCGCTGGCAGGTTGGCAAAGGTTGCTGTGTGGTCGGTGTACGAAAAGTCTACGGATAAACTCATTTCTTATGCTCCTTGATTATTATTCTGCGTCCGGTGCGGTCACGCGGATGTTGCCATTGGCGGTTAGTGCAGCAATCGCGGCAGCGCCTACGGTTGCACCATTCACAGCGATGATTGTTGCGGGTTTCACGTAGATCCCACGGTCAGCGACGATGACAGGCACGTCAGAGCCAGCACGAGCGGCAGATAAAGCCAGCAGGCAATCCGATCCAGATGCGTAGGCAGCGCCAGCGCTTGTTACTGCCTGGCCCGGAACCACGTCCACGCTTAGTGTGGCGAATGTGACCGTGCGGCGGTCAAAGTTCGGATCGGCGGCGTATGCCACAACATCGTTGTAGCTTGTTGGGGATGATCCCATTTTCATATTTTGATTCTCCATCAGAGTTGTTTTCGCGGCTGATATGCCGCTGTTATTCGCCTGTTTTTAGCTGTCCGAACAATTTGCCGGATGTAGGCAGCACTAAAGCCCGAGGCGGCGTTATCCGCTTTCAGGCTGAGTAGAAGTGAGGGGGCAAAACGTGGCGCTGAGTGCATCAGTACATGACGCCGTTATGCAGAACGCCGTAAGGCGTTAGATTTGATCCATCAGTAAAAGCACACCGAAACTGGAAGCGAGTGAGAGGCCCGAATCCAGAACGGTGACGGCAAGCAAATGACGTGTTTTCTGATGGAGTGCAGAAAGAGGGAGCAGCAGCGAGAAAATCCGGGAGAAAAGCCCATAAACGCGCTGTGCTCGATGCCGCTTTATGTCCGGCAGACAAGCCCGAGGAGATCGAGCAAACCCCACGTCATGGTTGGCGAACCATGGCAGAGTAATTTTTGAATTAGCAGGCAGGAGAAGCACAAACCTTTCTTGAACGCCTTTATAAAGACATTGAAGAAAAGCGCCTGATCATCACAGGCGGCTTTATTCACTCATAAGGAGAGTCCACAGCAGGCAGGCAACAATTGGCAGTAGGTACGCAGTTTGCTTGACTCTATAAAAGATAGTTTATCACGCAACTGTTTCTTTCGCAACAATAACCTCGATAATTTTATCGAATAGTTATTATCACTGCTAATTTGCTTTGCCGTTTAGATGCTTGTTTCGAATCCCAGGCGCTTTAGTGTCGCCAGCAGTTCCGGCGGTGCGTCGATTAAAGCGGCCTTGTTCACCTGCAAGCTGATTCCGGGCTTGCCAGCTTTCATCAGTAAGCTGTCCGGGCGTAGATTGGCGCTATAGCCTTGGCTTTCATGGCAGAGGGCGATCCCCTTGTCCTTAATGCGTTTGCCACGAGGTGCTTTTAGTGCCGATGCGTTTGCCGCTGTGAGCGCTGCGGCTGCGGCTGCGTTTTTCGTTGCTGTACTTTGAGCCAAGTAGTCAGCAACCGCTGCTGTTAAAGCGTCCTGAGCGACTGTGGAAGCCTTTTGCAGTTCTTCCGGGGTGCTCGATGCACTGATCTTGCTGGCGTTGCCTGTGCTGCTATCGTTGCTGTGCGCTTTCTGCATTGATTGCAGAATTTCGGCGCGGATGTCTTCCAGTGTCTTCATTTTCATAATTCTTCTTCCAGAGGTGTAAACGTGGGTACGGCGCTGCATGTAGGGCTGCTCAACCGCTTCCAGGCGATATGCCACGCATAGCGAAGCGCAAGCCAGATAAGCGGCCAGGGGATGTTAATCAAGGTTTGGATCGATGTTTCATTCATAGGTCACGGAGGCGCGACATTTAAAGCCGGAAGGTGATCAGTGGGTTCTGATGTCGCCGTGCTTTGTTTTTCTGGCATGGTGCGCAATGGTTTTGCGGTATGCCTTCATCAGGGGGTGAGAAGCGTCCGGGAGCCTCTTGCTGATTTCATCGCTGGTAAAATTAGCCTGTTCCAGAAATGTGATCACTGTGAACAGTGGAGCGTCCAACACATCAGCGATGGTGACCAGGTCAGCACCCGATTGGAAATACTGAAAAGCTAATCGCTGCGAGGTGAATGCATTACGTTCGCTGATTTGTCTGTGGCGTGGATTCCAGCTTTCATGGAGTGTTTTGACAAACTCTGTATCAAGCCTGAGATAACAGGCAACACGTCCGGGAGGCCATCCCAACACGAGCAACTTTTTTGCCTTTTTAACGATGCTGTCATCGTACTTGCGGCGTTTGAGCTTGCTTGATTGTAAAGCTGAACGGTGTGGTTGGCTTGCGTTCTGGGTGGCGCTCAGCGCCGCGTGTTTATCACTCAATGTGTCCTCGTCAAGTTGAAGTATCTCTTTGTAGGATCGTGGTGCTGTCAGCCAGCCCCGGCTTTTTCGCATATCTCATCGTATCCCAGTCGCTCGCCCTCGACCTGCTCACCGTCAGCAATTTCTCCGGGCTGTGTGAATCCTTCTGGGAAATCCTCTGGATCAGTTTTCTTGGGTGGAAACGGCAGATCTTCGTCATGCTGTTCCAGACTCACTGCATGATCATCATCGCCGCTGCTGTCGTCGTTAGATGCCACGCAATCGTGTTGTCCAATAAGAGGCGTGATACTGCCAGAGGCCAAGTTATCACCCGGATAAGCCGATTGTGCGTCTGTTGCTGGCTGCTTTGTAGCCTCTTCAAAGGATTTGCCATTCTCCTGTATCTCCTCAGTTTTGGCGGTTACTTTCTCTTTGGTTTTCATTGCGATCAACTCAGGAATAGAAATTGTTATGTAGATATTCCCTCGGCCACGCTCCTTTGGCTTAACCTCTAACACTCCCATTTCAACCAACCGCTTTGCGTTACGAGTAACAGTTTTTGTGCTCACATCGTGATCATCGGCGATCTTTTGGAGTGAAAAATCACACCATTTTTTTCGTTTTGTAAGCGAAAAAGTATAAAAGTACGCCCACCAAATCTTATCGTCACCGTCCATTTTTACCACAGCTCCCGATGGAGTCCGGATATTGTGAACTTTGCGCAACTCCGTGTGGATTTGATCAAATGTCCCGTCAGTTTCTTTCTTGCCCATTGTTCAATCCCTGTGGGTGCGTTATTAGTAGTAGTTCGCCGTTCGTGGCGTCCCCATGTCTGATGTTCTGCGCCATGTTCTGGCACATGAGCCGGATCATTCTGGGAACTGGCATCCCCAGGCGATCAGACTCTTCGCGCAAAATCGCGTAAGTCTCATCATCGAGCGATAGTTTCATGGTTTCCCTGTTAACCCGCCGTTGCCATGTCCGGGACTTTATTACCCGTCAGCTTTTTGAGTTCCGCAGCAGCTTCAACCATTTTCAGGATTAACACCTGATCGTTTACCAGCCCGATTCCCTGCTTCGTATAGTGCAATCGCCAGGCGGTCAATACTGGCTGGATGATATCGATCACGTCGCGGCCTTTTGCTAATTCAGCGCTGTAAGGTTTCAGAGTCGTGCGGACAGTGCGTGACGCACGGGCATTACGTTTCAGGCGGAGCTTATGCTCCTTGAGCAGTTCGAGCGCTTTAGACGTGTTCCGCTTGTTGGTTCCGACACGGTTGATGAATCCATATAGGGCGGTTTGCGTTGTCTTACCGTGAATGATCGCGTTGAAAATTTCCTCGGCATTTTCCACGCCGAAGTTGATTTTTGCTGTCTTCAATTTTTTCTCCATAGGGTTGATTTTATGGCGGTTGATTCTATTCACACCGCCTCATTGTTATTAATTTTATCATCATAAGTTTAAAATCACAAGTGGTTGTTTTTATATTTTTAA
Source organism: Pantoea sp. CTOTU46764 (assembly GCF_031974595.1). Taxonomy (NCBI): domain Bacteria; kingdom Pseudomonadati; phylum Pseudomonadota; class Gammaproteobacteria; order Enterobacterales; family Erwiniaceae; genus Pantoea; species Pantoea sp. CTOTU46764. The sequence continues at coordinate 32,558 of NZ_DALYOQ010000015.1, forward strand.
TTATGTCAACATTTATTTTGTAAATTAAACGACACCCCGGAAAACAGTTATCAGGCGTAACTGCTCTATAACGCCCTGTATCGCGTTTTACCGCGTTATGGTGTTGATGTAGCATCGACATCACCAACAGCGTTTAAATCGCCCTGAGGGCTTCCTGTAGAGGATTTGAAGGATTAAAGCTGATGGGTAGATATCCTGAGTGCCTCTTTGCGCCGCGCCTCGTTAGCCTCGAACATCGATCTCGGCCTGTGCATCGCACAGATCCACATTCTGACGCGCTGTCGCTTGTCTGCCCACAGGGTGGCTTGCCTCTCCCGGTCAGGGAGAGAAAAGCAAGGCAACGCGTGGGCGATGCAGATTGCGAAGCGTTGAGCGGAGCGACTGAACAGAATCAATCGAACAACTGGCTATTGCCAGACACAATACTTAATAAGACCTTGTCAGGCTTTTAGGTAGTGTTTTAGGTTTGTATAATTTTAGAAAGATATAGTAGTGAGACATAATATTGTCTCCATTATGGGGACAGTATCTTGTCCGAATGAATAGGGACATTACTTTGTCTCCATAGATAGGGACATTATCTTGCCCTCACAGGCACCAGGGCATTGCTGAATCCACTCTCAAAATAAATGTCAGTAATTGTCCATCAAATCGCAGATAAATTGCTGGAAACCGTTCTTAATCAGCTTACGTAACGGCTCTTTTAACGTTAATTGCTGCGATCTCGCTGCTGTTGCCGATGTGTGGAATCGCTGACGAATTGGCTGCTTGCAGTGAACAAAAGTAATAAATTCATCACAATCTGGCTGCAAGCCGCGTCAACAAAGGCGGCGTTAATATCATCGCTACGCAATGAAAATATTAAATCAATGGTTTTCTAACACGTTGCTTGACCGGGAACGTTTTCCGCGCCCCGGATGGATTACGCCACGCACGTAAAAAAAATTTTCTGGCTGCTCCCCCTCACCAGACGGCCTGCCAGCTACACAGAGGCTCGCTGATTTCGCTGGTTGCATCGCCTTTGATTGTTGGTGATCGCCTCGCTACGGCGCGTAGATGAAGCCTGACGGCCTATGATGATGGTGTCTGGAGTATTCCGCGTTGTTGGCTGCACTCTGCGTTAATGGAAGCGCCCGGAAACGGCGAACCGCGAAGAAAGCGACGACATACAGCACAACCGATCACCGAAATGACCAGCAGCCGAACCGCGAACCGTCGATCACTGTGCTGATGACTTCATGCAGCCGTTGCCGAAAGGTGGAATGATGGAAATGTGCCGCCTGACGCCTAAAGCCAGCCAACGGGCTGAAACCGGATATTCGGTGCAATGCGCCGGAAGTCGTGCAAAATTACTGAACAGGTTTTCTTGCCTGCAAAGTGGCGCTATCAGTGGCGATCATGTGTGGAAACAAGCGTCATCGTGTCGCCGCGCCCTGAAAGGCTCGCACAGACAAAACCACACAAACCGTGTGGTTCACGTAAGATCTATTATGTTAAACACGCGCCAATTTCGTTCATTAACTGAGCAGTTCGATCAAGTTATCTGGCTGAGTGTGGCGTGCTGCCAGGGCGATGTGTTGGTGCTCTGTCGATGCTCTAAGCGTTCAATACGTGCTGATGTGATGCCGTGCCGCTGTGCGCTTGGCGTGGGCATTATTCATCGCTGCCGCGTCCAACTTCATGGCGCCCCGGAAACGGGAAGGAGCTTGAAATTTAAGTTACTGATATTTATGCAAAATTATTGGATTCCCTCAAGGGGTGTGGCAGTCCGTCAGGCAGATCTCTAAGAGAGACAGCGATATTTGCCAGCCCTTCAACATTCGATGCACCCGCGTTGCGATTTCGCGCCGGGGGGCGAAGGATTAACGCGATATGAGTGGCGGAAACGCGGTGCATTTGGTGTGCAGATCGCGTCATAACTATAGGGGATTAAGGCGCAATTAAGCCAACCTTTGTGCAATCCTCTGAACTGTTCGTAATGGCATTTTTAGCCGTTCAGCGATCTCTTTCGGCGTCGCCCGTTTACGTTCATAGAGGTCGATCACCTGATCCAATACTTCCGCATCATAAATTGTTGGCCTGCCCGGAACGCTACCCCGGTTGATGACGTGCAACAACAATCCAGTGTCAGCACAATTGACGGTCTGCCTGATCTCTCCTTTGCGTGGAACGTTGCGGAAGATGACCACACAGCAGGCCATTGGAGCACGATTATTTAACCTCTTCTGCTTTGTACCTGGTGCAGCCTTGAACCGCACATTACGAGACAGAAAACGGATTTCGTGAGCATTCGGATTCATCAGGATGAGTCTAAGCCACCACTTAGCCTGTGTTCTCACCGGGATCAGGAAGCAAGTCACCACCGCTTTGTGACCATGTTCAATGAATGATGGGATCTGGCTGTATGGCGGGTTGCACCATATGGACGACTCAGCGCACCAATCTTGCTGTAGCGCGTCCTCTTCCTCAGTCCAGTATTTGGAGCATAACGCGTTATCAGCGCTTGCCGCTGCATCTAAAGTGAAGCTGAATTCTTTGTTCAAGCCACGGAAAAGTGACCACGGCGATTGCCAGTTATCATTACCTCCGCGACCCTTGCCAATAGATAAATGTTGCATCAAGCTGTGGAATCTCACAGTATTGTTGGCAGCCACTGAACAGATTAAGAATCACTAATTCTGATATCTATACAATTAACTTTCTGATCAAGATGTTTTATTATGCTCAAAATGGCAATGGTAACAGCTCCAGTAAGTACGTGCTTTAATACCCCATTCAGGTTCTTCCGGAGAATACTCTAAACGCATGTGTACTGATTTTTCATTCCCTTCATAACATTTAGGACAAAATGCCACGTCATCTTCATCTTTCCAGTAAAGACCATCTCGGAAAACAAACTGCTCTCTTTCTTTTAATTTCCTCTCAAGATCTTTATTTTTGAATTCCGCATCAAATAATAATGCTTGAGTGCTGATGACTTCAAGTTTGACACTCGCAAGCTCCCCCATTAGATTTGCTAATTCCAGTTTAAGCGTTGCTTTATCAAGCTCAGCACCATCATCAGAAAGTTTCTTTGCAATCCCTACTGCTTTGTCGATTATACCTACGGCAGCGGCAGTACTGGCTAAAATACCAGACATTATTTGGCATCCCTTTTATCAATAGCTTCACGCGCCCTTTCTGGAAGGAAGTTATACATTTCAGCGACTTTTTTTGGCCTACTAATCTGGTCTTCGACTATGAAATTAATCAAGCCAAATAAGGAAATAGCTGTTTCAGGACTATCGTCAAGATTAATTTCCCCCGGGTGAACGGCATTATTTCCGACAACGCGACATATATCTAAAGCCTGCTGAATTTGGACAGGGAGGCCTCTTTTAACTAAAGTCCCAATATCATCATTAACATTCCCTTTGAGTCCGATATTTATTAGCAATTTCTGGACACAGAGGCGAAGTAATGCAGTCGATCCCTTTGGAGACAAATTAATAATATTTCGAGCTTCAAGATAGTCAATTTTACAGTTCTCAGGCATATCAGGATTTGGCATTTCAACGTTTCCTGACGATGGAACAATCATTTTGTCCTCGTACCAATATGCGTACTCGTTGCAATGGCTACATTGAGAGGCACTTAAGGGAGTTACTATGCTTCTCGCATATTCGGATATAACTAAATCACTGAAATCTTGCTTTGCAAATACATTGCACAAAGGACAATGAAAATTAGTTTTTTTAAAAATTGGGGGATAAAATTCCATGGAGATTCACTCGTATGAAGCAGTTATACCATCCAAGTATCCCTGCGCAAATGCTGCATGGGGACTCTTGTGGCGAACCGTACCCGCCTGACTCTCATGTAGAGAATCCAAATCAATTTCAAGCGTTTCATCTCGACGTGTCCCAGCTGTATAGCCCCTTTCATATGCACAGCCACAACATCTATGACGTCCAGCCCCTCCCTGATCATCTGGAAGCTCTTCAAAAAAACCCCAGTAACGGTGTTGATCCTGACAATGCGACATACAACCTCCATTAAAATAAGCACAAAAAACACCCTGAATGTAATGTGCCCAAAGGGATGTTTTCAAGATTTTTCTTAAAGAAAATTTACTATTCCATGTTTTACATGAATTTTATTTGAAATTAACACTACCTATCAGGTATGGATTAGGTGGAAAGTTATAATGATTTGAAATGCTGTAGAGAGTCGCGATCCAAAGTGCCATCATCCCACTCTTGCTGTCGCATTTTGCGATGGTGCTTGCGGCTCACTTTTATCTCAGGCGCTCTATTATGTTTATCGTCAGGCAATACCCGCCCTTCAACTACCTGCAATATCTGTTTTTTACGCATACATCACCATCAAGCAAGTTTCGAACTATTTTAGTTCGCTACCTTACTGAGGACAATAGCAGCCATTAAGCCCCGTTGGTGGTAAGACAACAAGCGGAGCGTAGCGAAATCATCAGGGTTATGTCAGTCAGTGAAATTTATCAGGATAACCGTGTACCCTTGCGGGAGCGTGGCTGAAACGCTGGCAGAGCTTGCATTTGGTGTGCAAGTACCGAGACCACCATAAACCTGTTTATCCTCTGCACTGTCATCACGACAGGGAGCATTAAGAGGGCATCGGGCTGAAATGCGATTCACTGAAAGTTTTTCGGGAGAGTTTTAAGACGCTGGCAGCGTCATTAGCTTCAAGTTGGATGCTGAACGGTGCGACTGTTCACGCTTGTACGTGTTTGAGCCTGGAACTACACGCCGCTGTAGGTTAACATCCCGATTCGCCACTACTAACCACAGCGGCAATTTCAGGTGAAGCGAAGACAGCAATTTTCCCATACAGAAAAGACAGAAGTTTTTGTCTAATCTATTGATTTTACAGGAAAATGAATAGATGGTGCCGAAGGCCGGACTCGAACCGGCACGTATCTCTACGGTTGATTTTGAATCAACTGCGTCTACCGATTTCGCCACTTCGGCACTGAAGAGGATGCGGAAAACGTTGGGGATTATACCGTTACGAGCAGAGTGCGCAACTGGAATCGTTAGGGATGTGCGCTAAGCGTTGAAAAAAACAGCGTTTCGCAGATAACTGCTTGTTATACCGTCAATCCCACTAACCGAATTACAAAAACAAAAACCCAGAACGTTCCCAATTTTCCCCAATCCGCCCGCTTAACTGGAACTTTCAGCAGTCAAACCTCTCTTAACCAAAACTGACGCAGTCAGAACATAAAAGACAACGAGGTTGAGATGAAATTACAAGGCATGATTTGGGGATGGGGCATCGCGGCAGCCATGGTTGCGGGAAGCGCATCGGCGGCAAGCTGGCAGGATCAGCTGAGCAGCGCGGCATCGCAGCTGTCGCAGCAGAACAACAGCACCAGCAACACCAGCACCACGCAGAACGGCGGCATGTCGCTCTCATCGCTCACCGGCCTGCTGAACGGCGGCGATAAAGCGGTGAGTTCCAACAGCATGACCAACGCTGCAGGCGTGATGTCGTATTGCGTGCAGCACAACGTGGTGGATAACAACGTGAAGTCGGTGAAAGATCAGGTATTGAGCAAACTCGGCCTGAACAGCACCACCGCGCAAGAGCAGAAAACCGATTATCAGCAGGGTTTGCAAGGCTTGCTCAACACCGGCAACGGTCAGCAGCTGAACTTGCAGAGTCTGAGCAACTCGCCGATGGGTGAGAAGCTGAAAACCAAAGCCTGCGACGTGGTTCTGAAGCAAGGCAAAAAATATATCGGCATGTAAGGACGCGCCGGTATCAAGGCGCGAGCTGTCCCTCGCGCCTTTTCTTTAACCCAATAACGCTCGCGTCTCCTGCACCGTTCTCTGCAACAACTCCCGCGCCTGCTCCACCGATCGAATATTGGTATAGCCAATCACCAGGCCATAACGTTTCTGCGTCTGCATATACCAGCCGGAAAGCGGCAAGACGCGCAGCTGATGCCGCTGCCAAATCGCCGCCAACGCCGCGTCCTGCGTGCCGCGTGGCAGGAATGCGACAATGTGCATGCCGCCATCGGTCAGTTCAAAATCAAACACATCCGGGAAACACGCCTGCAAGGCATCCAGCATCATGCGGCGTCGCTGCTGATAAAGCGTGCGCATCTTTTTAATGTGGCGATAGAAATGCCCTTCGCTCAGGAACTGCGCCAGAATCTTTTGCGGCAGCAGCGACATGCCGGTTTCGAGGATTTCGCCCAGCTCGCTAAAGCGCGTAATGGTCTCTTTCGGCATCACCAGATAACCCACGCGCATCGCCGGCATCATGGTTTTGCTGAAGGTGCCGGTGTAAATCACTCGATCGTGCACATCGAGACTTTTCAGCGCCGGAATCACTTTGCGCGTGTAGTGGAACTCGCCGTCGTAATCATCTTCAATGATCCAGCTATCGTTATTCTGCGCCCACTCCAGCAGCTGATGCTTGCGTGGCAGCGATAAGGTTACCGCCAGTGGGCTGTGATGCGTGGGCGTGACGATGGCGAAACGCGCATCGGCGTGATAGCGCAGCAGATAATCCACATCCATACCTTGCCGATCGACTGGCACGTAATGCAGATTCGGCGCGATGCGCTTCAGCAGTTTTTGTCCGAAGAAGTAGCCGGGATCTTCAAACATCACTTTGTCGCTCGGCTGCGCCAGCACCGCCAGAATCAGTCGCAGGTTGGCGCGATAACCACTGGTGATAAAGATCTGTTCCGGCTGGCAGTTGAGCCCACGCGATATATTCAGATAGCTGGCGATGGCTTCACGCAGCGGCTGATAACCCATAATTGGCGGCAAAATCATCTCATCCGCACGCAGGGTTCGCGCTGCTTTGCCGGAAATCAGCAGCCACTTTTTATGTGGAAACGCATCCAGTGCCGGGATGCCAAGCCGCAGCTCGCCTTTGCTCTCACGCTGGATTAACGCGCTCACTGGCGTCGCAGGCACTGCCGTTTTTCCGGTTGTTTCCGGCAGAATCAGTTCGGGATTAACACGCGTGCCCTTCGCGCCCTGACTGACAAAATAGCCTTCGCCGATCAGGATTTCATAAGCAGCTTCCACCGTTTTTCGCGCCACTTGCAACTCACTCGCCAGCGTACGGATCGCCGGGACGCGGTCGCCCGGCTTCAGCTGCCCTGCAAGAATCTGCTGGCGATATCGCGCATAAATCTCTTTATATCCCACGCCATGTCCTATCTGTTTTCACGTTTTTTGACCCTTTTCACTCAGACATGGAAGTTTAAGATGCCCGCATTACCTTCGCATTGAAAAACGACTGACCTGAGGATAAAAACATGACTGCACGCGTTAACCACTTCAAAACCGTTCCGACACTGGTCAAAACCATGTCCGATCTCTCTATGAACGTCAGTAATGTTTCATTAGAAACCTCACTGAAGCATCTGGTCGATCTGCGCGCCTCGCAGCTCAACCAATGCGCGTTCTGCGTCGATATGCATGTGAAAGAGGCCAAACTGCACGGCGAGCGCGAGTTGCGTCTGCATCACGTGGCGATCTGGCGCGAATCACCGCTGTTCACCGCCAAAGAAAAAGCGGCGCTGGCGCTGACCGAAGCGCTGACGCGTCTGGGCGATCACGGCATCGACGAAGCGCTGTACAACGAGGTACGCGCACACTTCTCTGAAGTGGAGACCAGCGAACTGACGTTCTGCATCGCGGTGATCAACACCTGGAACCGCCTGATGGTGCTGTCGCAGATGACGCCGGGCGCACTGGACAGCGCTTATGGGTTGGATCGTGCTGATTTACGTTAATTTTTACCGCCAGTAGCCCATGCTGCTGGCACCACCATGTTCATCTGCGCTGCCTGAGGCTATAGTGAGATTTTGCACCACACAGGACAGCGCACATGAAAGGCATCAACATTGCGATTTACTTCGATCCCGACCAGATTCACATCTGTGTTCACCAGCAGGATGATAGCTATCTCAGCCAAACCTTTATTTACGACGACAGCGTAATTGAAGAGATTTATCAGTGGCTGGAGCAGTTCACACCTAATCGCACCCACATTTGCCTGATTGAGCACGATACCGCTGATATCCTCGCCGATGAGTTGGTGGATAACGGTTATCACGTCCATCAGGTCACTCAGCACGATCTCTTGACCTGGTTCGCCAACGAACCGCCTGCCGAACCCGATGGTTCACCGGTGCGCGCGCTGCTGCGTTATCTGGAGAGCGAGCAGCCATCCGAATACCAGTCACGCACGCCACAGATTGAAGCCTTGATGGATCTGCTGGATGAGCTGGACGATCTCGAAGGTGTGGATGAAGTCGAAGATGAAGACAATCTGCCGGATGACGTGCTGCGCCTGATGAAGCAGAAGAAGATCAGCGCGCAAGACGCCGCCCAGCGTTTGCTGCCCGATGTGAATGAGCGCATTCGTGAGCATTTGATCAATTATCCCGAGCTGATGACACCAGAACTGCTGCAGGATTTCTTCCCCGAGTTGATCGAGGCACTGGATACGCCGAAGCATTGATGTTCGGGTAGGTGCGGCGTCTGACACGGTCGCCATAAATGGCGACCCTACGTTTGGGGGTTGCCGTTTTTTGTAGGGTCGCCATTTATGGCGACCAGGAATTCTGAGGACATTTCATGCTGGAGTTGTTTAAAGCCATCGGGCTGGGATTGGTGGTGATTTTGCCGCTCGCCAATCCGCTGACCACCGTGGCGCTGTTTCTCGGCCTGGCCGGAGAGATGAATTTCCAGGAGCGTAATCGCCAGGCGATGCAGGCCTCGATCTACGTGTTCCTGATTATGATGGTGGCGTGGTACGCCGGCAGCGCAGTGCTGCACACCTTTGGTATCTCAATTCCCGGCCTGCGCATGGCGGGCGGGCTGATTGTGGCGTTTATCGGTTTTCGCATGCTGTTTCCGGCGAAACCGGTTGGGCATTCGGTCGAAGCTGAGCATAAGCAGGATGAGCTGGACGCGACCGACAGCAACCGTGAAACCGTCAACATCGCGTTTGTGCCGCTGGCGATGCCGAGCACCGCCGGGCCGGGCACCATTGCGATGATCATCAGTTCCGCGTCGACGGTCAAATCGGGCGTGGATTTCCCGGCGTGGGTGGTTGCCGTTGCGCCGGTGCTGACGTTTTTCGCCGTGTCGGTGATTCTGTGGATTTCGCTGCGCAGTTCTGGCGCCATCATGAAGCTGGTAGGTAAAGGCGGGATCGAGGCGATTTCGCGTTTGATGGGCTTTTTGCTGGTGTGTATGGGCGTGCAGTTCGTAATTAATGGCGTGTTAGAAGTGATTCACAATTATCATTGATATCGTGGGATAAAAAAAGGTCGCCATGAATGGCGACCTTACGGTTTTATTTCAATGTTTTACGTACTTCTGCTACCTGATCTTTCGTCACCGCTGGCGCATTGTTGCTCCAGCCCTGACGAATAAAGGTCGCCAGTTTGGCCACTTGATCATCATCCAGACGCTTAGCAAAACCGGGCATCGCCAGCGTTGATGGCGCCTTCTCAGTCGATGGCTGCTGCGCACCGGCCAGAATGGTGTGGATCAAACCGCTTGGATCCTTGGCATTGACGATCGTCGCCTGATCCAGCTCCGGGAAGATCCCCGGCGCGCCTTTGCCGGTGACAAAGTGGCAAGCGCCGCAGTTGTCGATATACAGACGTTCGCCTTCCGACAAACCTTTCGCGGCAGTCAGTTTCGCTTCCGTCGCCTGCTGTTTCTTCACGTCGTATGCCTGCAACGCCGGGTTGCCGCCAATGAACTTCAGATAGGAGGCAATCGCTTTCAGGTCAGCATCGGTCATGTGCGAGCTCGAATGCTCAATTACCGACTTCATCTCTCCGCCCACCGCTGCTTTGTCGTTACGACCGGTTTGCAGATAATCAACGATCTCCTGCTCGCTCCAGCGCGGCAAACCACGCAGTGACGGCACATCCCAGTTATTCAGGCTGCCACCAGCAAGGAACTGATCGTCGCCGCTATCCAGCGCTTTCTCGTTCATACCGAGGCCGCGTGGCGTATGGCAGCTGCCGCAGTGACCGAGGCTTTCCACGATGTACGCACCGCGATTAACCTCTTCTGACGCGCCACCAATCGGCTGGAATGGCTTGTCAGAGGTGAACGCCCAGTTCCAGAAGCGCATGCCCCAACGCTGGCTGAACGGGAAGCTGAGATCGGTTTCCGGCGGCTGCTCGCTGCTCGGCTTCACGCCTTTCATGAAGTAGACGTACAGCGCGTGCATATCGGCATCGGAGATTTTGGCGTAATCCGGATACGGCATCGCCGGATAGAGGCGCGACCCGTTCGGCAACACGCCTTTGCGCACCGCGTCCGAGAACTGCTGCTCGCTGTAGTTGCCAATGCCGTGCTCTTTGTCCGGCGTGATGTTGGTGGAGTAAATGGTGCCGAGATTCGACTCAATCGCCAAACCACCGGCGTAATCCCCTTTACCAGAAACCGTATGGCACGCCATACAGTCACCGAGACGCGACAGGTATTCACCCTGCTTGATCAATTGAGCTTCATCTTCCGCGTGTGCCTGCACTGCAAAGCTGCCCAGCAGCACGGCGTTGGCGATTAACAATGATTTTAATTTCATGCGCTTATGCCTGTACCAGTGGACCGGGATTTTTCAGATAATGTTCTTTGATCGCTTGTGCCGCCATCAAGGTGATCGCGCCGATGGTATCGGTCGGGTTCGCCTGGAAGTTTTGCGGGAAGGCGTTGCCGCCCGGCACAAACACGTTATGAACATCCCAGCTCTGCAGGTACTTGTTCAATGCAGAGGTTTTCGGGTTATCGCCCATCACCGCGCCGCCCACGTTGTGGGTCGAAACGTATTTGGTGAGGTCAAAATCCGCGCCCATCGGCAGGAAGCTCATGCTCATGCTGTCTGGGTTCAGCTCTTTAGCGATGTTGCCGACGATGCCTTTCAGATGCTGTTGCAGCTTCAGTTCGTTCTCTTTCCAGTTGAACGTCATACGCAGCAACGGCTGACCGCGATGGTCGGTGTAGTTTGGATCCAGATCCAGATAGATATCGCGGTACGACTGGCACGTGGTGGTGATGCTGATCTTCATGGAATGGTTGTACCACTCCTCCAGACCTTCCTTGTAACCCATACCCCAGCTCGGTGTGCCTTTCGGCAACGCAGCGGCCATTGGCGTACCGGTGGCCTGCGAACTGTGGATCTTGGCGCCGCCCAGAAAGCCGAGGCCCGGACCGTCGAAGTTGCCTGGCGAGATGTCATTGAACATCTGGCCGGTGGCGCCTGCGGTGGCGTAAGAGTTGAAGTTTTTGTCTTTGAAGAACAGGGTTGCGCCGCCGTTCGACAGGAACGCGTAGTTACGCCCTACCACACCTTCTTCGGTGATTGGGTTATACGGCTTGCCGATACCGGACAGCAGCATCAGGCGCACGTTGTAGAGCTGGAAGCTGGAGAGCACCACGATCTTCGCTGGCTGGAACACTTCGTTGCCGTCCACATCGTAGTAAATCACGCCTTTGGCAGTTTTCTGGTCGTCGTGCAGCACCACTTTCACCACTTCGGCGTGTACTTCATAAGAGAAGTTCGGCATGCGCTTCAGCGCATCCATCACCGCAGTTTGGGGTGAGGCTTTTGAGTAATTAAGGCACGGATATTTGGAGCAGTAGCCGCAGTAGTTGCACGGCGCGATCTGGTTGCCGTACGGGTTTTTCCACGCGCGCGATACGCAGGCAGAAGGGTTCGGGAACGGATGATAGCCGAGCTTGGTGGCCGCCTCTTTGAACATCACGTTGTTCAGCGTGTCTTCCAGTGCAGGCAACGGATAAGGTTCAGAGCGTGGGCCTTCAAACGGATCGCCGCCCGGCAGAATCTGGCCGCGCAGGTTGCCGGTATTACCCGATTGACCGCAGATCAGCTCAAACTTGTAGTAATACGGCTCGATCTCTTCCCAGGTGAACGGGAAGTCCATCACGCGCATATCTTCCTGCAGGATACCCGGCTTGTAGGCCTCATCGACGTAGGTTTTCAGCTTGATATCGGTTGGGGTGGGACGAATCAGCACCGCCGTCCAGTGCATGCCCGCGCCGCCGACGCCGGTACCCGGCGCAAACGCGCCCCATTTACGGGTGGGCAACGCCGTCTGGCTGCTGTTGTAACGCACGGTAACCGCCACTTCTTTCGGGGTGGCGAACACTTTGTTACGCACGTTGTAGGCGTATTCATCAGCCGGTTTCGGGTAAGCGAAATCCGGGTAATCACGCTCGCCGCCGCGCTCTAATGCGCGTACTTCGAGTCCCGCCATCGCCAGTTCGATGCTCATCAACGAGCCGGCCCAACCGAGGCCGCAAACGACGACGTCGACTTCTTTCTTTGTAATCTGTGCCATGTTAATCCTGTCTCACATACCAAAAACGGGGGTGTGCTTACGCGCTTTCACCCAAGAGGCTGACCGGTCCCAGCGGGTACGGCACGTTGTGCTGCTTCACCCATTCGGTAAAGCTGGCGCGTGCGCCCGGGAAGCCGATGGCAATCCAGGCTTTCATGCCTTTGTTGCCGCCGTACATCGGGTCAGCGAGGTAGCCGTGTTTGGTATCTGAGAGCAGCTGGCTGAAGAACTGCGAGGCTTTCAGGTTCTCTTCGCCCAGCGCGGCGAAGTCGATACCGTCGTTTTTGTTCACTTTGGTGAGGACCGCATCTTTCTCTTCCAGTGACAGCGCATGGAACGGTTTCTGGAAGTTGCTTTGCGTCCATTGATTCACCAGCTTGATACCGGTTTGGTACATCTGCTGTGGCGTGAACGGGATTTGATAACCCATGGTGGCAGGCGCATGCACGTTGAAAGGACCTTGCATGTAGATCTCTGCCCCAAACTCCGGGCTGTGTAACTGCTGATCGATAAAGATCGGTACGTTGGTTTCCAGTGCACCTGGCGCTTTACCTTTGCCGCCGGCGGGAATCAGACGATCGGCTGCGGCCAGAATAAATTGCCACTCATCGGCACTGAAAAAGATCGGTTTATAGTCGGCGAGCTCAGGTGCTGCCATTTCCGCAGCTTGCGCCGCAGTCAATCCCTTAAATACCAGGTCACTTAATGGCAAAGCCAGAAGCGACCCAAGTAAAAACTTACGTCTGGTGGTCGGTTTATTTAGAAGCATGGCGCGACGACTCTCACTTGCTAAGAAAGATAATTATTTTTGTTAATGGCTTTATAAATCGGTAAATAACCTGGCAATCTTAGGGATATAGGTATTTCTGAATGTAAAAATTCAATTGGGGATGTGTTTTGATGAAATTCAATCATCATGTTGAATTTAGGTTAAGGCTTGGTAAAAGGCTTTCGAGGCGAAAAACACGGTTTTAACCGTACATTTGATGGGATATTGGCACTAATCAGTGGGCATTTGACCAGGTATTATCGCGCGAAGAAATAATCGCACAAATGAATCAATGAAAAAAAATCATACTTCCATACCAGAGAATTATTCTCATTTATAACATCCTATTTACTTTATTGACCAGCAGATGAACGATCTATTTCGCGAAAATGACAAGTCGCGCATAAAATAAACGCAATAATACCTCAAGGTAATCAATTGTTATTTTCCGGCACAGCTCAGAACAAACCGGCATTTTGCCAACGCGACGGCAGAGATAGAGTGAATTTATCTATCACTCAGGACAATAATAATGCGCTCACTGATTTTACTCGTCGCTTTATGGGGCAGCAGCTTTGCACTGCACGCCGCCACACCGAAAGATACCCTTGTCGTCGCCGTCCCGCTCGACGGCATTATTAGCTTCGACCCCGCTGAAAGCTTCGAAACCGTCAGTAACAGCGTGCAGCGCAACATCTACCAAACGTTAGTGGAGGCGGATCGTAATAATCCACAGAAACTGGCTCCGCTGCTGGCCACCCACTGGCAACAAGGCAGCACGCCGCACAGCTTAGTGTTCAACATCCAACCCGACGCACACTTCTCCAGCGGCAATCCGGTGACGGCGCAGGATGTGATCTTCTCACTGACGCGCGCGGTGCAGCTGAACAAAGCGCCCTCTTTCATCCTCGCCGAATTTGGCTGGACCCATGAAAACATCGCCAGCCAGTTTAAGGTGCTGAATGACCATCAGCTTGAGATTCAGTGGCCAGCGCAGATTGGTCAAAACCTGGCGCTGCGTCTGCTGACCGCGCCGGTGGCCTCGGTAGTAGATAGCAAAACCGTGCAGCAACACGTCGCCAATAACGATCTCGGCAACGGCTGGCTGCATACCCATTCCGCCGGCAGCGGCGTCTTTATCCTTCAGCAATATGTACCGCAGCAGGCGCTGGTGCTGAGCGCCAACCCACAAGCGAATCCGCAGCCGAAGCTGAAACGCATTCTGCTGAAAGGCGTGGCGGATGCCGGTGCGCGTCGTTTGCTGATTCAGCAAGGCGATGTCGATGTGGCGTACCAGCTCGGCCCGGACCAGATTGATGCGCTGAAGAGTGACAAGAACCTTCGCATTGAAGCCTTCCCATCTAGCCTGGTTTACTACCTCGGTTTCAATACCCAAGACAAAGCGCAACCGGCATTAGGCAATCCGGCGCTGTGGCAAGCCGCGCGCTGGCTGGTGGATTACCATTCCATCTCGAAGGATTTGCTGAAAGGTCAGTACCGCATTCATCAGAGCTTCCTGCCGCAGGGCTTTGACGGCGCGCTGGACGATCAGCCGTTCCACTACGATGTGGCGAAAGCCAAGGCGATTTTAGCCAAAGGCGGCATAAAGCCAGGGACGAAGTTTGCGCTGACGGTGATCAATCAGCCGCCCTACATTGACGTGGCGCAGGCGCTGCAGGCCAGCTTTGCCAAAGCGGATGTGCAGATTGAGCTGCAGCCGGTGGCGGAATCGGAGCTGTGGAGCAAAATGCGCGGTCGCGATTTCCAGTCGATCTTCATTTACTGGGGCGCGGATTATGTCGATCCAAACACCAACGCCAGCGCCTTTGCGTATAACGTGCCGGGCGGTTCCAAAACCCTGGCGTGGCGCGTCGGCTGGGATATTCCGGATCTGAGCGTGAAAACCCGCGCTGCAGCCGGTGAAAGCGATGCCGCTAAGCGCCGCGCGCTCTATACCGAGTTGCAGAAAACCGTGCAACAGAACTCACCGTTCGTGGTGACGCTGCAAGGCGCACAGCAGGTGGCGGTGCGGAATAACGTGAATCATGTGCAGCAAGGGATTGGCGTGAGTTTGCTGTTTTTTGATACGGTGCAGAAGTAGTTTTAGATCGTGCTCGTATTCCCCCTCCTCGGTCCTCCCCCATGAATGGGGGAAGGCCGGGATGGGGGACAGCAGGCACATAATTACGCCTTTTTCGGCACAATCCTCCTCTCTCCTCTCACGCCGCTTGCTATCCTTTCAGGCATAACCTATTGCCTGAGAGCGAAAAAATCATGACCACTCCGTTACTGATTGCCCAAACGCCTGACGTTCAACTGCATCTTCTCTCCAACATGGCCAACCGCCACGGTTTAATTACCGGCGCTACCGGCACCGGCAAAACCGTCACGCTGCAAAAGCTGGCGGAATCCTTCTCCGATATCGGCGTGCCGGTGTTTATGGCCGATGTGAAAGGCGATCTCACTGGCATTTCCGCTGCGGGTGAAGGTTCGGAGAAGCTGCTGGCGCGTCTGGCAAAGATTGGCGTTACCGACTGGCAGGCGCAGAAAAATCCGGTGATGGTGTGGGATATTTTTGGTCAGCAAGGCCATCCGGTGCGCGCCACGGTATCCGATCTCGGCCCGCTGCTGCTGGCGCGTCTGCTCAACCTCAATGAGGTGCAATCGGGCGTACTGCAAATCATCTTCCGCATCGCCGACGATCAGGGCTTGTTGCTGCTGGATTTCAAAGATCTGCGCGCCATGACGCAGTACATCGGCGACAACGCTAAGGCCTTCCAGACGCAATACGGCAATATCAACAGCGCGTCCGTTGGGGCGATTCAGCGCGGATTGCTGGCGCTGGAGCAGCAAGGTGCCGAGCACTTCTTTGGCGAGCCGATGCTGGATATCCGCGACTGGATGCGCTGCGACAGCAACGGCAAAGGCTTTATCAACATCCTCTCGGCGGAAAAGCTCTATCAAATGCCGAAACTTTACGCCACCAGCCTGCTGTGGCTGCTGGCCGAGCTGTATGAGCACTTGCCCGAAGCTGGCGATCTCGATAAGCCGAAAATGGTGTTCTTCTTCGACGAAGCGCATCTGTTGTTTACCGATGCGCCGCCGGTGCTGCTGGAGAAAGTGGAACAGGTGATTCGCCTGATCCGCTCCAAAGGCGTTGGCGTCTATTTCGTTACGCAAAATCCCGCCGATATTCCCGACAACGTGCTGGGCCAGCTCGGCAACCGCGTGCAGCACGCGCTGCGCGCCTTTACGCCGAAAGATCAGAAAGCGGTAAAAAGCGCTGCCGAAACCATGCGCGCCAATCCGGCGTTTGATACCGTCGAGGCGATTCAGGCGCTCGGCACTGGCGAAGCACTGATCTCCTTCCTCGATGAAAAAGGCAGTCCATCGATGGTGCAGCGAGCGATGGTGATTGCGCCCGGCTCGCGCATGGGGCCGGTAAGCCAGGATGAACGTAACGGCCTGATTAACAACTCGCCGCTGTACGGTAAATACGACACGGAAGTGGATCGTGAATCGGCATTCGAAATGCTGCAAAAAGGCGTGCAGGCCACCACGCAGCAAGCCAATGCACCGGAAGCCAAAGGCAACAATGTTGCCGTCGATGATGGCATCCTCGGCGGCCTGAAGGACATCTTGTTCGGCAGCACCGGCCCGCGCGGCGGCAAGCGTGACGGCGTGGTGCAGAGCGTGGCAAAAAGTGCCGCGCGCCAGGTCACCAATCAGATCATTCGTGGTGTACTTGGCAGCCTTCTTGGCGGACGTCGTCGCTAATACCCGTCATACTTCAAGCCGCAGGTGCGTTGGCTGCATGTCTTCCTGCAACTCGAATTATTTAGGGTATTTAAGGAGCTATGGATAAATTTCAACAACTCAAGCGCAGCAAACGTCTGGCGCTGTCGCTGCTGCTGATAGCGGCAGCGACTTTTGTGGTAACGCTGTTTTTGCCCCCCAACTTTTGGGTACTCGGGCTGAAGGCGATTGCCGAAGCGGCGATGGTCGGTGCATTAGCCGACTGGTTCGCGGTGGTGGCGCTGTTCCGCCGCGTGCCGGTGCCGTTTATCTCGCGTCATACGGCGATTATTCCGCGCAACAAAGATCGCATTGGCGAGAATCTGGGTCGCTTCGTGCAGGAGAAATTCCTTGATACCGATTCGCTGCTGGCGCTGATTCGCCGCCACGATCCCTCGCAGATGCTGGCGCAGTGGCTGAACACGCCGGGCAACGCCGATCGCATTGGCCGCCATCTATTGCAGGTGATGCGGGGTTTTCTCGATCTCACCGATGATCAACGCATTCAGCGTTTTCTGCGCCGTGCAGTGCATCGCGCGCTGGATAAGGTCGATCTCACCCAATCCAGCGCGCTGCTGCTGGATAGCCTGACGAAAAATAATCGCCATCAGGAGCTGCTGGATGCGGCGGTACAACAGCTGCTGCGCCTGCTGCACAAGCCCGGTACACGCGAGTTTATCGCCGCGCAGATTGTGCGCTGGCTGAAGCGCGAGCATCCGATCAAAGCCAAAATGCTGCCGACCGAATGGCTGGGCGAGCACAGCGCCGATTTGGTGGCGAATGCGGTGGATTCGATACTCGATCAGGTGGCGCTCGACCAGGGACATGAGTTACGTCTCGGCTTTGACCGCGCGGTGCAGCGCCTGATTGAACGGTTGAAAAGCGATCCTGAGATGGCGGAACGCGCCGAAACCATCAAGAGCTGGCTGAAGGAAGATGAGTCGTTCAATCGCTACATTGGCGAGCTGTGGCAGGATTTACGTGGCTGGCTGAAAGACGATCTGAACAGCGAAGATTCGCGGGTGCAGGAGCGCGTCCGGCTGGCGGCACTGTGGCTGGGTGAAACCCTTTCGGCCGATGAAGCGCTGCGCGCTTCTATGAATCAGCATCTCGAAGACGCTGCACGTAGCGTGGCGCCGGAGTTTGCTGCCTTCCTGACGCGCCATATTAGCGATACGGTGAAAAGCTGGGACGCGCGCGATATGTCGCAGCAAATTGAGCTGAATATTGGCCGCGACCTGCAGTTTATCCGCATTAATGGCACGCTGGTTGGCGGGACGATTGGGCTGATTTTGTATTTGTTGTCGCAGGTGCCGGGGTGGATCGAGCAGTTGCATTAAAAAGGTCGCCATAAATGGCGACCCTACGGAGTGTATGTGTGTTGTAGGGTCGCCATTTATGGCGACCGCTCAACATTACCGGCGTTTCATCAGCAGGAACAAGCTGATGGCGAAGAACGCGCCGCTTGGCAAAATCGCACCCAGAATCGGCGGCAAACCGTAGACCAGACTCAGCGGACCAAAGATCTGGTCCAGCACGTAGAACAGGAAGCCAAAACTGATCCCCGTCACCACGCGCACGCCCATTGATACGCTACGCAGCGGACCAAAGATAAACGACAGCGCCATCAACATCATCACCGCCACTGACAGCGGCTGGAAGATTTTGCTCCACATATTCAGCTGGTAGCGCCCTGAAACCTGGCCGCTCTGCTTGAGGTATTTGCTGTAGTTATACAGGCCGGTGATCGACAGCGCGTCCGGATCCAGCGCCACCACGCCGAGCTTATCGGGCGTCAGGTTGGTTTTCCATTCGCCGCTCAGGGTTTGCGAGCCGGTAATCTGTTTCGCGTCTTGCAGATCCGATTCATCGACCTGCGACAGCGCCCACAGCTTTTTATCCGCATTCCAGGTGGCACTCGCCGCATAGCGAACACTCAGTAAACGACGCTGATCGCTGAACTTGTAGATGCTGACGCCATCAATTTCGTTATCACCTTTGATGCGCTCGATGTAGATGAAGTCGTTGCCATCCTTCGCCCACAGACCGTTTTGCGTCGAGACCAGCGAGCCGCCGTAAAGCTGCTGTGCACGGTAGTTACGCGCCATCTGTTCGCCCTGCGGCGCAACAAATTCGCCCACCGCCATGGTTAACAGCACCAGCGGAATCGCCGTTTTCATCACCGCCAGCGCCACCTGCATGCGGGTGAAGCCCGATGCCTGCATCACCACCAGTTCGCTACGCTGCGCCAGCGTGCCCAAACCGAGCAATGCGCCCAGCAGCGCCGCCATCGGGAAGAAGATTTCAATATCCTTCGGTACGCTGAGCAGCGTGTAGTAACCGGCGTCCAGCGCGGTATAGGCGCCCTGCCCGGTTTTACGCAGCTGATCGACGAACTTGATAATGCCCGACAGCGACACCAGCATGAACAGCGTCAGCATGATGGTGTTGAAGATGGTTTTGCCAATATAGCGGTCAAGAACCTTAAACATCAGACCGATCCTCCACGGCTAAAGCGCGCACGGATGCGACGCATCGGCACGGTATCCCACAGGTTCAGCAGCACCGCCAGCGCCAGATAGGAGAAGTTCACCACCCACATCCAGATGGCCGGATCGAAGCGGCCTTTCGCGGCGTTGGAGCGCAGAGAACTCTGCAGCAAGAAGAAGATCAGGTACAGCAGCATGGCCGGCAGCATCGACAGCACACGGCCCTGACGCGGGTTAACCACACTGAGCGGCACCACCATCAGCGCCATAATCAGCACCGCGAACACCAGCGTTAAGCGCCAATGTAACTCCGCCTGGAACTGCGGGGTTTTGGTCTGGAACAGCGTGCTGATATCCGCCTGATCGGCATCGTTCGGATCGAGCGTGGCCTCTTTGTAGCCTATAACCGCCTGATAGTTGACGAAGTCGGTAATGCGGAAGTCACGCAGCAAGGCGGTGCCTTCAAAACGCGTGCCTTTGTCCAGCGTTACCACTTGCGAGCCATCTCTTTTCTGCTCCATGTGGCCGCTATCAGCCAGCACCACCGATGGACGCGCATTGCCTTTCGGACGCAACTGCGCCAGGAATACGTTACCGAAATGGTTGCCCTTCACATTTTCAACAAACAGTACCGCATTGCCGTCGCTGGAGGTCTGGAACTGTCCAGCCGCCAGCGCCGCCGCGCCTGGGTTGGCTTTGGCGTTTTGCGTCACTTCCTGCTGATAACGTGAGGACCATGGCCCTAACCAAATGACGTTGACCGCCGCCACAATTGATGTGAACAGCATCAGGATCATCGCGGCTTTGATCAGCACACTTTTCCCCAAGCCGCAGGCATGCATCACCGTGATTTCACTTTCGGTGTACAGCCGCCCAAGGGTCATTAAAATCGCCAGAAACAGGCTTAGGGGCAGGATAAGTTGTGCCATTTCAGGCACGCCAAGTCCTAACAATGTCAGAACTAAGTTTGTTGGAATTTCGCCATCCACCGCAGCTCCCAAAATCCGCACTAACTTCTGGCAAAAGAAGATAAGTAGCAGGATGAAGAGGATAGCCAGCTGGCTTTTGAGCGTTTCCCGAACCAGATATCTAATGATGATCACGCTTAGTACGCCTGTGATAACTTGTCTTTTTGCAGGAAAATCGCTAGTTTCAACGCTTATCAGCCATTTTTCTTCATCAATGGCCGTCATCGTAGCTAAAATAGTATGACGAACGCGTTAGCGTGGTGAAAAAACAACATACTTGTCACCACCACTCATTATGACTACCGGCGTTGAATTGTCATGGCGTCGTAACGAATTAATGAGTTACGAGCGCGCTACATTCTAACGACAGCTTAGGCCGTTGTCTTTAAGATTCAGGAGAGTGCATGGAGTTCAGTGTAAAAAGCGGTAGCCCGGAAAAACAGCGTAGCGCCTGCATTGTTGTTGGCGTTTTCGAACCGCGCCGTTTGTCACCCATTGCTGAGCAGCTGGATAAAATCAGCGATGGCTACATCAGCGCCCTGCTGCGCCGCGGTGAACTGGAAGGAAAAGTGGGCCAAACGCTGCTGCTGCACCATGTGCCAAATATCCTCTCCGAACGCATCCTGCTGATCGGCTGCGGTAAAGAGCGCGAGCTGGATGAGCGCCAGTACAAGCAGGTGATTCAAAAGACAATCAATACCTTGAATGATACCGGCTCGATGGAAGCCGTGTGCTTCCTGACTGAACTGCACGTGAAAGGCCGCAATACCTACTGGAAAGTGCGTCAGGCGGTCGAAACCTCGAAAGAAGCGCTCTATAACTTTGATCAGCTGAAAAGCAACAAAGTCGAGCCGCGCCGTCCGCTGCGTAAGCTGGTGTTCAACGTGCCGACCCGCCGTGAACTCACCAGCGGCGAACGTGCTATTCAGCACGGTTTGGCTGTGGCTGCCGGTGTGAAAGCCGCAAAAGACCTCAGCAATATGC
Source organism: Pantoea sp. CTOTU46764 (assembly GCF_031974595.1). Taxonomy (NCBI): domain Bacteria; kingdom Pseudomonadati; phylum Pseudomonadota; class Gammaproteobacteria; order Enterobacterales; family Erwiniaceae; genus Pantoea; species Pantoea sp. CTOTU46764. The sequence goes on from NZ_DALYOQ010000015.1 coordinate 53,939, forward strand.
CGCCAAATATTTGTAACGCCGCGTATCTGGCGTCGCAGGCGCGTCAGCTGGCGGATGCGTACAGCAAAAATGTAACAACCCGCGTCATCGGCGAACAGCAGATGAAAGAACTGGGGATGAACGCCTATCTGGCGGTCGGCGCCGGTTCCCACAATGAATCGCTGATGTCGGTGATTGAGTACAAAGGCAACAACGATCCGGAAGCACGTCCAATTGTGCTGGTCGGCAAAGGCTTAACCTTCGATTCCGGCGGTATCTCGATCAAACCCGCCGACGCGATGGATGAGATGAAGTACGACATGTGCGGCGCGGCGTCGGTGTACGGCGTAATGCGCATGGTGGCAGAACTGAATCTGCCGCTGAACGTGGTGGGCGTGCTGGTGGGCTGTGAAAACATGCCAGATGGCAAATCAATGCGTCCGGGTGACGTGTTAACCACTATGTCAGGCCAAACCGTTGAAGTGCTAAATACCGATGCCGAAGGCCGTCTGGTGCTGTGCGATGCGCTGACCTACGTTGAACGCTTCGAGCCAGAAGTGGTGATTGACGTCGCCACGCTGACCGGCGCCTGCGTGATTGCGCTGGGACATCATGTCAGCGGTTTGATGTCGAACCACAATCCGCTGGCGCATGAGCTGATCAGCGCATCTGAGCAGTCTGGCGACCGCGCCTGGCGTCTGCCGATGGCGGATGAGTATCAGGAGCAGCTGGAATCCAATTTTGCTGATATGGCGAACATTGGCGGCCGTCCTGGCGGTGCAATTACGGCGGCCTGCTTCCTCGCGCGCTTTGCACGTAAGTTTAACTGGGCGCACCTGGATATCGCCGGTACCGCATGGCGTTCCGGTAAAGCCAAAGGCGCAACCGGTCGTCCAGTACCGCTGCTGTCGCAGTTCCTGCTGAATCGCGCAGGGTTGAACGGCGACGATTGATTTGGTGATGGTTGTCCCCCATCCCGGCCTTCCCCCACAAGTGGGGGGAAGGAGACGCTGCTACATGCGAATTCACAACTAACATAGGGCAGCATCTTCCTCCCCCACTTGTGGGGGAGGACCGAGGTGGGGGACAGCAAGCACCAAGCACCCCCCTTCTCATCCAAAGGATCCCATGAAAAACGCCACTTTCTATGTGATGGAGTCTGAGAGCGCCAGCGACGGCCTAACCGCCATCGAAGCATTGGTATGCTCTCTTGCCGAAACACGCTGGCGTGACGGCAAACGCATCCTGATTGCCTGCGAAAACGAAGAACAAGCCAATCGGCTGGATGAAGCGCTCTGGCAGCTCCCGGCCAACGCCTTTGTGCCGCACAACCTGGCCGGTGAAGGCCCGCGCTACGGCGCACCGGTTGAGCTGGCCTGGCCACAGCGTCGCGGCAGTTCACCGCGCGATCTGCTGATCAGCCTTCTGCCACAGTTCGCAGATTTTGCTACTGGTTTCCATGAAGTGATAGACTTCGTTCCTTATGAAGAATCCCTAAAACAACTGGCGCGCGATCGCTATAAAGCCTATCGCAGCGTTGGTTTCCAATTGAATACGGCGACGCCACCCTCGCCGCAAACGACAGTGTAGAAATGGAAAAGACATATAACCCGCAAGATATCGAGCAGCCGCTCTACGAGCACTGGGAACAGCAGGGCTACTTTAAACCGAATGGCGATACCAGCCAGGAAAGCTTTTGCATCATGATCCCGCCGCCGAATGTCACCGGCAGCTTGCATATGGGTCACGCTTTCCAGCAGACCATCATGGATACCATGATTCGCTACCAGCGCATGCAGGGTAAAAATACCTTGTGGCAGGCCGGTACCGATCACGCCGGTATCGCCACGCAGATGGTGGTAGAACGTAAAATCGCCGCTGAAGAGGGCAAAACGCGCCAGGATTACGGCCGCGATGCGTTCATCGACAAAATCTGGCAGTGGAAAGCGGAATCTGGCGGCACCATTACGCGCCAGATGCGTCGTCTCGGCAACTCGGTTGACTGGGAGCGCGAGCGCTTCACCATGGATGAAGGTCTGTCCAACGCAGTGCGCGAAGTGTTTGTGCGCCTGTACAAAGAGAACCTGATTTACCGTGGCAAGCGCCTGGTGAACTGGGATCCAAAACTGCGTACCGCCATCTCCGATTTGGAAGTGGAAAACCGCGAGAGCAAAGGCTCGATGTGGCACATCCGCTATCCGCTGGCTGACGGCGTGAAAACCGCGGAAGGCAAAGATTATCTGGTGGTGGCGACCACGCGTCCGGAAACCCTGCTGGGCGATACCGGCGTCGCGGTTAACCCGGAAGATCCACGCTATAAAGATCTGATCGGCAAAGAGCTGATCCTGCCGCTGGTGAATCGTCGTATTCCGATCGTTGGCGACGAACACGCTGACATGGAAAAAGGCACCGGCTGCGTTAAGATCACCCCAGCGCATGACTTCAACGACTACGAAGTGGGTCGTCGTCATAAGCTGCCGATGATCAACATTCTGACCTTTGATGGCGACATCCGCGAGCGCGCGGAAGTGTTCGACACCAATGGCGAAGTCAGCGACGAGTGCGCCGACGACATCCCGGCACAGTTCCAGAAGATGGAGCGTTTCGCCGCGCGTAAAGCGATTGTTGCTGCCGTTGATGAGATCGGCCTGCTGGAAGAGATCAAACCGCACGACCTGACCGTGCCTTACGGCGATCGCGGCGGCGTGGTGATCGAGCCAATGCTGACCGACCAATGGTATGTGCGCACCGCACCGCTGGCGAAAGTCGCCGTTGAAGCGGTAGAAAACGGCGACATCCAGTTTGTGCCGAAGCAGTACGAAAATATGTACTTCTCATGGATGCGCGACATTCAGGATTGGTGTATTTCACGTCAGCTGTGGTGGGGACATCGCATCCCAGCATGGTACGACAACGACGGCAACGTCTACGTTGGCCGCACCGAAGATGAAGTGCGTCAGGAAAACAATCTGGCCGCCGACGTGGCGCTGCGCCAGGACGACGACGTGCTGGACACCTGGTTCTCGTCCGGTCTGTGGACCTTCTCGACGCTGGGCTGGCCAGAGAACACCGAAGCGCTGCGTACCTTCCATCCAACCAGCGTGTTGGTGAGCGGCTTCGACATCATCTTCTTCTGGATTGCGCGCATGATCATGCTGACCATGCACTTCATCAAAGATGAAAACGGCAAGCCACAAGTGCCGTTCAAAACCGTCTACATGACCGGTTTGATCCGTGATGAAGAAGGCCAGAAGATGTCCAAGTCGAAAGGCAACGTCATCGATCCGCTGGATATGATTGACGGCATTTCGCTGGAAGATCTGTTGGAGAAACGTACCGGCAACATGATGCAGCCGCAGCTGGCTGAGAAAATCCGCAAACGTACCGAGAAGCAATTCCCGGACGGCATCGTGCCTTCAGGTACCGATGCGCTGCGCTTTACCCTCGCCGCGCTGGCGTCTACCGGTCGTGATATCAACTGGGATATGAAGCGCCTCGAAGGTTACCGCAACTTCTGTAACAAGCTGTGGAACGCCAGCCGCTTCGTGCTGATGAATACCGAAGAGCAGGATTGCGGCCAAAACGGCGGCGAAATGAAGCTGTCGCTGGCGGATCGCTGGATCCTGAGCGAATTCAACCGCAGCGTGAAAGCTTATCGCGAAGCGCTGGATAGCTATCGCTTTGATATCGCGGCCAACATTCTGTACGACTTCACCTGGAACCAGTTCTGTGACTGGTATCTGGAGCTGACCAAGCCGGTGATGACCAGCGGTAGCGAAGCGGAACTGCGCGGTACGCGTAATACGCTGGTTACCGTGCTGGAAGCGCTGCTGCGTCTGGCGCATCCAATCATTCCTTACATCACCGAAACCATCTGGCAGCGTGTGAAAGGCCTGAAAAACATCGACCACGATACCATCATGCTGCAGCCGTTCCCGCAGTATGAAGCGGCGAAAGAGGATGCCGAGGCGCAGGCCGATATCGAGTGGATGAAGCAGGCGATCGTTGCGGTGCGTAACATCCGTGCTGAGATGAACATTGCACCAAGCAAGCCGCTCGACGTGTTGCTGCGTGACTGCTCTGCCGCCGCTCAGCGTCGCGTAGAAGAGAACCGCACCTTCCTGTCGCGTCTGGCGCGTCTGGAAAGCCTAACCATTCTGCCTGCAGGCGAGAAAGGCCCGGTTTCGGTCACCAAGATTGTTGAAGGCGCTGAGTTGCTGATCCCGATGGCGGATCTGGTCAACAAAGAAGCCGAGCTGGAGCGTCTGGCGAAAGAGCTGGTGAAACTTGATGTCGAAATCGAGAAGATCCAGACCAAGCTGGCCAATGAAGGCTTCGTGTCACGTGCGCCGGAAGCGGTTGTCGCGAAAGAGCGTGAGCGCGTGGCTGAGCTTGAGCAATCAAAAGCAAAACTGTTTGAACAGCAGGGCGTGATTGCGGCATTGTAAGCGCTTCAGTCCAACTGCTTAATCGAAGCCGGGCACTGCCCGGCTTTTTTATACCGGAAGATAATGATGACCACCGACGCCTCCATCAATTTAAAGGTGCGCCCCATTACCGCTGCCGATAACGCGCTGATCGCACAGGTGATCCGTGATGTGTCAGCAGAATTTGGCCTGACGGCGGACAAAGGCTACACCGTGTCCGATCCCCATCTCGATCGCCTGTTCGAACTCTACAGCGAAGCCAACAGCGCCTACTGGATTGTGGAACATGACGGTGTGGTGGTGGGCGGCGGCGGCGTTGCTCCGCTGGCCTGCAGCGCGCCGGATATCTGCGAGCTGCAGAAGATGTATTTCCTGCCGCAGGTGCGCGGCTTAGGGTTGGCGCGCGATTTGGCGCTGCGCGCCATGGAATTTGCCCGTCAACGGGGTTTTCAGCGCTGCTATCTGGAAACCACCGGCAGTTTGACGCGTGCGATTAAGTTGTATGAGTCATTGGGGTTTGAGCTGATTGATAGCGCGATGGGTTGTACCGGGCATGTGGATTGTGAAGTGCGGATGCTGAAGGTGTTGTGATTTGATTGCTGGCTGTGATGTGCTCGCTGCCCCCCATCCCGGCCTTCCCCCGCAAGCGGGGGAAGGAGATGCTGCCACATGCAGCTTCATCACTGGCATGTGGCAGCATCTTCCTCCCCCATTTATGGGGGAGGACCGAGGAGGGGGACAGCGCGCACAAACCTAAACCCCCGGCACCCCACTATGAAAGCGTAACTCGCCATCCGGCTCACTGATTAAGCGCGCTTCTGTTTCACCAAAAACCTGCACCCGCGGCGCAATGTCCTTCGACGAAATCTGCTGCGCCAGCTTCAGGTAATCCTGATAGTGACGCGCTTCTGAGCGCAGCAGCGAGATATAGAACTTCTCCAGCTGCTCATCCAGATACGGCGCCAGGCTGGCGAAACGCTCGCAGGAACGTGCTTCGATGTACGCCCCGCAAATCAGCTTATCCACCAGCGCTTCCGGCTCGTAAGTGCGAATTTCGCGAATCAACCCTTTGGCATAGCGGCTGGCGGTGATTTTGCGATACGGCAAACCGCGCGACTGCATGATTTCCCACACCTGATAGAAGTGATGCAGCTCCTCTTTCACCAGCAGCACCATCATCTCCACCAGATCATCAGCCCACGGCAGTTCGTTGCGCACGATAATGCTTTTGGTCAGATTCTTGTGGGCATTGATGAAGTTACTGTCCTGCTCGTCGCGGTAGATAAAATCTTCATACGGCTTGAGCCACGCCAGAATGGCATCACCACTCGGCTTATCCGCCACGTATTTACGGATGATAAACACCGCCGTTTGCGCGGCCTTTAATTCACAAACCATGTGATCGGTGAGCAACAACGTCAGATTTTCCGGCTTGCGCGCTTCATCAATCCACGCTTGTGGCGTGCGGCAATGCAGGAATTGATAGATTGGTTCTAATAGCGGAGCGTAATTCATGGGCAGTCTTTTGTCTTACGGGGAAACGTTTCAGGGCGGCGAGCGCCGCCCATTAATGCTTAGTGACGCACACCGTTGTCTTCTTCGTCGTCGATGAACTCGCCATCGTCGTCTTCATCTTCAGCATCAGGATCTTCAAAGTAGGTGCCCCAACCGTCGTAATCGACGTTGTAGCTGCCTGCCAGATTAACCAGTTGCTCAACCTGCGCATCAATCAACTCAGGCTTCAACGCGCCTTCGCTCAGGATATCCACACACATCACGGTGGTACCGTCTTCCAGCTCCAGCTCTTCTGGCTCGCTCACTTCGTAGCCCAGTTTGAAGGCATCAACCGCGACCTTCTCCAGCGAGTCGAAGTTGTTGCAGGAGAGATGATGCTCAATAGTGTAAAGCGCATCTGGATCGCTGCCGTCTTCCAGCAGCTCTTCAATGATCAGTCGCGTCTCTTCGCGCTGTTCTTCCAGCAATGCTTCATATGCCATGGGTGTGTCCTCAAATATTCGGCTGAATACCATTATTTTCCCACACTGCCTCGCGCGCCACTACACAAAACAACAAGTTTCTTAACGCTGGGGTTGAAAATGCATATTCATACGGTTAGATTGAATTTTAATTCATTTTAATGTGGGCACCCGGAGCGCTGTATGAGTCAGCTACATCAAAGACATTTCCTGAGATTGCTGGATTTCACCCCAGCCGAAATCGATTCTCTGCTGAGCCTGGCAGGTGAATTAAAACACGCAAAGAAAAATGCCAGCGAAACGCAATACCTGAAAGGCAAAAACATCGCGCTCATCTTCGAAAAAGACTCGACTCGTACCCGATGCTCTTTCGAAGTTGCCGCTTACGATCAGGGCGCTAACGTTACTTATCTCGGCCCAAGCGGCAGCCAAATCGGCCATAAAGAGTCGATGAAAGATACCGCGCGCGTGCTGGGACGCATGTATGACGGTATTCAATATCGCGGCTACGGTCAGGAACTGGTGGAAACATTAGCGGAATTTGCTGGCGTGCCGGTGTGGAACGGCCTGACGACTGAATTCCATCCCACGCAGCTGCTGGCCGATCTGCTGACGATGCAGGAACATCTGCCAGGCAAATCGCTGAATGCAATGACGCTGGTTTACGTCGGCGATGCGCGCAACAACATGGGTAACAGCATGCTGGAAGCCGCTGCGCTGGTCGGCCTGGATCTGCGTTTGGTGGCGCCAAAAGGCTGCTGGCCAGAAGCGGAACTGGTGGATCAATGCCGCGTGGCCGCGCAGCAAACCGGTGGCAAAATCACCCTGACCGAAGAGATCGCCGAAGGCGTGCAAGGTGCCGACTTCATCTACACGGATGTGTGGGTGTCGATGGGCGAAGCCAAATCGGTGTGGGAAGATCGCATCGCCCTGCTGCGTCCTTATCAGGTGAACAGCGCGATGCTGGCACTGACCGGCAACCCGCAGGTGAAGTTCCTGCACTGCTTGCCGGCCTTCCATGACGACAAAACCACGCTGGGCCGGCAAATGGCCGAGCAGTACGGTTTGCAGGATGGCATGGAAGTGAGTAATGAGGTGTTTGAATCGGCGCAAAGCATCGTGTTCGATCAGGCTGAAAACCGCATGCACACCATTAAAGCGGTGATGGTGGCGACACTCGGCAAGCTATGATTGGTCGCGCCGCAAACGTTTACCTCGCGCGCGATATTTGCTTGATGCAAATCAGTGAATGCGTATAATGCGGCCCAATTTGCCGGAGGAAACATGCAACAGCGCAGCGCACAATTTGACGCTCAACGACGCCTGACAGCGGGCGGCGCATCTGTTTCTTTCCGTCATCAATCGATCGTAAAAAAAGCCCCTTAAGCAGGGGCTTTTTTTTGTCCGCAATCCGGCAGCGCAGAGGAGAACGCTATGGCCAACCCGCTATATCGCAAGCACATTATTTCCATCAACGATCTCAACCGCGACGAGCTGGAGCTGGTGCTGCACACCGCCGCCCAGTTGAAAGCCAATCCCCAGCCGGAGTTGCTGAAACACAACGTGATCGCCAGCTGCTTCTTTGAGGCTTCAACGCGCACGCGCTTGTCGTTTGAAACCGCGATGCATCGTCTCGGCGCATCGGTGGTGGGCTTCGCCGATGGCAGCAATACCTCGCTCGGCAAGAAAGGCGAAACCCTCGCCGATACCATTTCGGTGATTGGTACTTACGTCGATGCCATCGTGATGCGTCATCCGCAGGAAGGCGCGGCGCGTCTGGCGACGGAATTCTCCGGCGGCATTCCGATTCTCAACGCCGGTGACGGTGCCAACCAGCATCCGACGCAAACGCTGCTCGATCTCTTCACCATCCGCGAAACGCAAAATCGCCTCGATAACCTGAATGTGGCGATGGTCGGCGATCTGAAATATGGCCGCACCGTGCATTCACTGACGCAGGCGCTGGCGAAGTTTGATGGCAACCGCTTCTTCTTTATCGCGCCGGATGCGCTGGCGATGCCGTCGTATATCACCGATATGCTGGATGAGCAGAACATTGCCTGGTCGCGCCACGACACCATCGAAGAAGTGATGCCCGAACTCGACATTCTGTATATGACGCGCGTGCAGAAAGAGCGCCTCGATCCGTCGGAATACGCCAACGTCAAAGCACAGTTCATCCTGCGCGCCGCCGATTTAGCCGGTGCGCGCGACAACATGAAAGTGCTGCATCCGCTGCCGCGTATCGACGAGATCACCACCGACGTGGATAGCACGCCGCACGCCTGGTATTTTCAGCAGGCTGGAAATGGCATCTTCGCTCGCCAGGCACTGCTGGCGCTGGTACTGAATCGCGAACTGGCACTGTAAGGAGCAAAGCGATGACACACGATAATAAATTGCAGGTTGAAGCGATTAAACGCGGCACGGTGATTGACCATATCCCGGCGCAGGTCGGCTTTAAGTTACTGTCGCTGTTTCGTCTGACCGAAACCGATCAGCGCATCACCATCGGCCTCAACTTGCCGTCGGGCGAGATGGGCCGCAAAGATCTGATCAAAATCGAAAACACTTTTCTGACCGACGATCAGATCAATCAGCTGGCGGTGTATGCGCCGCTCGCGACTGTGAACCGCATTGACGAATACGAAGTGGTCGCGAAGATCGCCCCCACCTTGCCGGATCGTATTGACCGCGTGCTGACCTGTCCGAACAGCAACTGCATCAGCCGCAACGAGCCGGTGTTCACCAGCTTTGCGGTGAAAAAGCGCGAAGATGATGTTCATCTGAAGTGCAAATACTGCGAGAAAGAGTTCGCGCGCCACGTGGTGCTCGGTCACTGGTAATCGCCTGCGTCGTCCCTATAATGGGACGATTCATTTCGCGGCGGACATCGGTCGGCCGCGCACTTTCAAGGAGAAACAATGTCTCGCGAAATCAGTACTTCAAACGCACCCGCAGCGATTGGCCCTTACGTGCAGGGCGTGGATCTCGGCAGTATGATCATCACGTCAGGCCAGATCCCGGTTGATCCCGCCACTGGCGCCGTTGCCGACGATGTTTCTGCGCAGGCACGTCAGTCACTGGAAAATGTGAAGGCGATTGTCGAGGCCGCAGGCCTGAAAGTAGGCGATATCGTGAAAACTACCGTGTTTGTGAAGGATCTGAATGACTTCGCCACGGTGAACGCAACTTACGAAGCGTTCTTCACCGAGCACAACGCCAGCTTCCCTGCGCGTTCTTGCGTGGAAGTGGCGCGTCTGCCGAAAGATGTGAAGATTGAGATCGAGGCGATTGCGGTTCGTCGTTGATTTGGTTGGTGCTGGCTGTCCCCCTCCTCGGTCCTCCCCCATAAATGGGGGAGGAAGATGCTGCAAAATGTCAGTGTTGAAGCTGCATGTGGCAGCATCTCCTTCCCCCGCAAGCGGGGGAAGGCCGGGATGGGGGACAGCCAGCACAATACCTATTTAAACGATCGCAACAACTTCTCCAGCGGCCGCACCAGCGCCAGCACCGTTTCATCCTGCACCTGCGCTGCGGCATCCAGTTGCGTATGCATCTGCACCACTTCGCCTGCGCCATACGCCTGATTACGCTCCAGCGCGTTGACCAAATCCAGCCCCATCCGACTCAGTTCCGCCACTTGCTGCACCTGCTGCTGTAGCGGCTTGAGCTGATAGCTACCCAGAATCAGTGGCATCACCGCATCGCTGTTGTTCTGCCAGCGCTGCAGTTGCTGACGAATAGCATGCGCCGCCGCATGATCGGCGCGATTGGCGATCACGCGATCAACCTGCTTATCCAGCAAACGCACCGCGTTGCTCTCGGCAGGTAGCACATCCGCCAAACGATTGAGCGGTTCAAAATAGTCGTAATGACCCGCCTGGAATTTCAGATGCTGACGCGTGTAGTACTGCGCCGGTTCCAGCACTTCAGCCAATATACGTAACGGCGTGATGTCGCTGCTGTTCGCCAGTCGCATCATCTGCACTTCAGCCTGCTGATGCTGCTGCAAACCGACAGAAATAGTGCCCCAGCGATCCACCGCGCTCAGGCGTTGATACATGTTATCGCTGTCGGTGACATCCTTCGCCGACCATAACCGCTCAGCCACCACAAAGGCGCGCGGCCACAGGCGTGTATCAATCACCCGGCTATTAACGTTCTCCGCCCACAGCGCTGCTTCACCGCCAATCAGGTTGTTTTGCAGCTGTTGCGGCGTCGGCAGCGATGGCGCAATACCAGTTGGCACTTGTGCCAGTTTGCTGCCTTCCGTGGGATAACGCACGTTGCCCACCAGCATATAACCGGTCAGCTTGTCTTGCGTCAGCGTCACCATCGGCTGGAACGGCCCCATCCACGTATCGACGCTGAAGGTCAGCTGCGTTGGCGACAGCCAGCGGATATCGCTGACCATGCGACGTGCTTTGCCGCTGAAATCGATAAAGCCGCGCCAGCCGTTTTTCCCCTCAATCAGCGTAAAGCTGCCTTTCAGCGCGCTGCCTTTCAGACGCGGCATGGTGAATTGCCAGCTCTGCGTCTGCTCACCGGCTTGCACCTGATCCGCACCGTTAAGCCCTTGCGGCCAGGGTTCATTGCGATAGTGATAGGCGGCGGTTTGCGGCTGATCGAGATAGAAACCGGTGGAGAGAATGCCACGGAAGTCGTTTTTCGCCACGGTGCCCAACGCATCCTGTCCTTGCCACGATTGAATCAGAATGCTTTTTGGCAGATCAGGATGGTAAACCTCATCCCAACCGATCATGCGGCGCTGATGCGCTTCGAGGATTTTCTCAACGCGCTGGTTAAACCAGGCTTGCAGCGCATGCGAATCTTTCAGGCCGTGGTCGCGCATAAATTGCTGAATGCGCGTGGAATCATTCCACTGAGTTGGATCGACCTCATCGCCGCCGATGTGAATGTAGGGATCGGGGAAGATCGCCGTGACTTCGCCCATTAAGGTGTCGATAAAGCGGAACACCGCGTCGTTGCTGGGATCGAGCAGCGGCTTAAACACGCCCCAGCCGCGTTCCATCTGATACGGGCCCGGCTCGCTCATCAGCTCCGGCATCGCCACCGCGATCGCCGAGGCATGACCAGGCAGATCGATTTCCGGTACCACGCGCACGCCGCGCTGCGTGGCATAGCGCACCACATCCCGCATCTGCTGCTGCGTATAGTACAAGCCGTCGCTGGCTTTCTCCTGCAGCTGCGGATAGTGGCTGGAGGCAAAACGCCAACCTTGATCGTCAGTTAAGTGCCAGTGAAACACATTCATACGCGCAGCGGCGATGCCGTCGATTTGCCGCTTCACGGTTTCAATCGGCAGGAAGTGGCGCGCCGAATCAATCAACACACCGCGCCACGGAAAGCGCGGTTTATCGTCAATGGTGACGTAGGGAATTTCGGTGCCTTTTTCCGTGTTTTCAATCAGCTGCAGCACGGTTTCCATGCCGCGCATCGCACCAAAGCGCGTGTTGGCTTTCAGTAATACGCCGTCGCTGTTAACCAGCAGATGATAACTTTCGTCGCTGTCCGGCTGCGGAATCGGATCAACCGCCTGCGCGATTTGCACCTGAATGCTGGGATGATCGCTGGATGCGCTGGCTGGCAGCAGCGGCCAGCCGGTTTGCCGCGCAATGCGCGCACGCCAGCGCGATTCAGCACCTTCCAGATGATCGCCCGAGATATGCAAGGTGAGCTGCGGCGTTAACGCATACGCCCCGCAGCCGCTTGGTTGCACCACGCTTTGTGGCCACGGCATCAGCGGTAAATCTCCGGCGGGCGCGGCGAAGGTGGAAAAAGTCATGGATAAACAACAGGCAAGCAAGGTTCTCTGCAATAGCATCTGGGCATCCTTGTAAATGAAACAGCGGACCAAAATGGGCAAAAGGCCCATTAAACCTGTTTCGCTTTGCAAAGCAAGTGGCCGTAAACTGAAATCAAGGCAGGTTAAAACTTTTGTAGTTTAGCCAGATTAACCATTGCGCGGCTTTCAATCTTGGTTGTGGCTTCCTTGCTGTAGGTCAAACCGCCTGCGATTAATTTGCGCGTAAACACCATATATAGCGATTACACTCCTTAAAATTATCTACATATAGTTTCATGGAGAAGAAATGGCGACGGTGGTGATTAAGCGTGACGGCTGCAGAGTGCCGTTTGATGCACAGCGGATCGAGGCAGCAGTAAGCGCGGCCGCGCGTGCGGCACAAATCAATGATACGGCATGGTGCGCGCAAGTGGCGGCGCAGGTTAGCCAGCAGCTGGCTGAACAGGCCGAAGTGGATATTCGTGATATTCAGTGCGCGGTGGAAGAGACGCTGATGAGCGGACGCTGGCCGCAGCTGGCACGCGCCTATATCGAATATCGCCATGACCGCGATTTAGCACGCGAGCAACGCGGTAAACTGCATCACGCCATTCGCGGTTTAGTGGAGCAAACCAACGCCGCGCTGCTCAACGAAAACGCCAATAAAGACAGCAAAGTGATCCCCACCCAGCGCGACCTGCTGGCCGGCATCGTCGCTAAACATTACGCTCAGCAGCAACTGTTGCCACGCGATGTGGTGCTGGCGCATGAGCGCGGCGACATCCACTATCACGATCTCGACTATTCCCCGTTCTTCCCGATGTTTAACTGCATGCTGATCGATCTGCACGGCATGCTGACCCACGGTTTCAAGATGGGTAATGCCGAGATCGAGCCGCCCAAATCGATCGCCACCGCCACGGCGGTGACCGCGCAGATCATCGCGCAGGTCGCCAGCCACATTTATGGCGGCACCACCATCAACCGCATTGATGAAGTACTGGCGCCGTTCGTCACGCTCAGCCTGGAGAAACACCGCGCGGTGGCGCAACAGTGGCAAATTCCCGATGCCGAAGCCTATGCGCGCGTGCGGACCGAGAAAGAGTGCTACGACGCGTTTCAGTCGCTGGAGTATGAAGTGAACACGCTGCACACCGCCAATGGCCAGACGCCGTTTGTCACCTTTGGCTTTGGCCTCGGCACCGACTGGGCGGCGCGCCTGATTCAGCAATCCATTCTGCGCAACCGCATTGCCGGACTGGGTAAAAATCATAAAACGGCGGTGTTCCCGAAACTGGTGTTTGCTATCCGTGAAGGCGTGAATCGTCGGCCTGGCGAAGTTAACTACGATATCAAACAGCTGGCGCTGGAGTGCGCCAGCAAACGCATGTATCCGGATATCCTTAACTACGAAAAAGTGGTGGAAGTGACCGGCTCGTTTAAAACGCCGATGGGCTGCCGCAGTTTCCTTGGCGTCTACGAGGAGAACGGCGAGCAGATTCACGAAGGCCGCAACAATATCGGCGTCATCAGCCTCAATCTGCCGCGTATCGCGCTGCAAGCCAAAGGCGATGAAGCGCAGTTCTGGCGCTTGCTGGATGAACGTCTGGCGCTGGCGAAACGGGCCTTAATGACGCGTATCGCCCGGCTGGAAAAAACCAAAGCGCGCGTGGCGCCGATTCTGTATATGGAAGGTGCCTGTGGCGTGCGGCTAAAAGCGGATGACGAAGTGGGCACCATTTTCCGCAACGGCCGCGCCTCGATTTCCCTTGGCTATATCGGCCTGCATGAGACGCTGAATGCGCTGAGCGGCAACGAATTACATCCGTATGACGCCGAATACCTGCGGGCAAAAGGCGTGACGATTGTCACCCATCTGCGTAACGCGGTGGATGCCTGGAAAGCGGAAACCGGCTACGGCTTCAGCTTGTACAGCACGCCGAGCGAGAATTTGTGCGACCGCTTCTGTCGCCTCGATGCCGCCGAATTTGGCGTGGTGGCAGGCGTGACCGACAAAGGGTATTACACCAACAGCTTCCATCTCGACGTGGAGAAGAAGGTCAATCCTTACGACAAGATCGACTTTGAAGCGCCCTATCCCGCCATCGCTAACGGCGGATTCATCTGTTACGGCGAATATCCCAACATACAGCACAACCTCAAAGCGCTCGAAGACGTCTGGGATTACAGCTATCACCGCGTGCCCTATTACGGCACCAACACGCCGATTGATGAGTGCTACGAATGCGGCTTTAGCGGCGAGTTCAGTTGCACCAGCAAAGGGTTCACCTGCCCATGCTGCGGTAATCACGATCCAGCGCGCGTGTCGGTGACGCGCCGCGTGTGCGGCTATCTCGGCAGCCCGGATGCGCGTCCGTTTAACGCCGGTAAACAGGAAGAAGTGCAGCGGCGCGTTAAACATCTGGAGACAGGAAAACTGGGATGATGCGCATCCACGGCTATTATCCGGTCGATATCGTTAACGGGCCCGGCACGCGCTGCACGCTGTTTGTCGCGGGCTGCGAACATCAGTGTCGCGGCTGCTACAACCAAAGCACGTGGCGCCTGGATTCCGGCGTACCTTTTACGCTGGAGATGGAAGAGCAGTTGATCGCC
>NZ_DALYOQ010000015.1:68755-78197 GCF_031974595.1 Pantoea sp. CTOTU46764
CCGATCTTAACGATCGGCGCATTCCGCGTCAGGGCTTGTCGCTGAGCGGCGGCGATCCGCTGCATCCGCATAACGTGCCGCATGTGCGCCGCCTGGTGAAACGCGTGCGACGTGAATGTCCGGATAAGGATATCTGGCTGTGGACCGGCTACGAAATGGCGGAACTCAGTGCGGCGCAGCGCGAAGTGGTGGATGAAATTGATGTGCTGATTGACGGGCGTTTTATCGAAGCGGAAAAAGATGCGCGGCTGCTGTGGCGCGGCAGCCGCAATCAGAAGATTTGGTGGCTACGCCAGCCACAAGGCGAGCACGCCGAGCAGCATGCCGCTGCCTGCCACGCCGATCAGCGCGATCCACAGCGCCCGTGCGGGAAAGGCGCGATGCAACATCAATAACGACGGCACACTCACGGCGGGCAGCGTGACTAACAACGCCAGCGCGGGCGCAACGCCCATGCCCGCCAGCATCATGGTCTGCACAATCGGGATTTCCGCCGCGGTGGGAATCACAAACAGGCAGCCAGCAATCGCCATCAACATCACCCAAAACAGCGTGTTGCCCACCGCGCCATCCGCGTGCGGGAACAGCCAAACGCGGGCGGCACCGAGCAACAATACCGCGATGATATACAACGGAATGGTGTTGCAAAACAGCCGCCACATTACCCACAGCCAGCGCGTCAGAAACGGTTGCTCATCGCGTGCCGGGATAATGGGCGCGGCAACGGTCTGATCCGGCACACTACGCTGCACCAGCCACGCGATGCCCAATACCATCATTAAACCCGCCACCAGCCGAATCGCCGCAAAATTCCAGCCGAGCACAAAACCCATAAAAATCAGCGTTGCGGGATTGAGTAGCGGATTCGCCAGCCAAAACGCCATTGCCGCGCCGCTGGAAACCTGCGACTGACGCAAGCCAGCGGTCACCGGCGCGGCACAGCAGCTGCACATCATGCCAGGCAAACCTAATCCAGTGCCCATTAGCGTCGAGCCAAAGCGCGAGCTGCCCATCAGACGCAGCAGCCAGGCGCGTGGAATCAGCACCTGCACCAGCAATCCGAGGATCACGCCGAGCACCGCCGCTTTCCACACGGCGAGAAAATAGACCATGGCGTAATCGAGCGCTGCGCGCCACGGTGAGTCCGCCGCATTGGCCAAAATTGATTTACCTATTGAGTGCGTTTCGGCGGCAGTAAAGGCTTTGCCGTAATAAGGCTGCCATTTGACATAACACAGACCGATTACCACCACGGCGAGGAACAGCAGCGGTTTCCACCAGGCGAAGCGTGTCGCGGGGAAGTGAGAAGAGAGTTGAGTCATCACAAAATTCCGTATTCAACTGAATAACGATGCCGCGTTGAGATACGCGGCGGATAGGCCTTAGTGTTATTCAGGTCATTTCATTCCGCCATGTGGAAATCGCCTAAACTTGATCCGGGGCGGAAATTTACCTCCCGTGAGAATTGCCGACTGGCTTGCGTTTTGCGACATGGCTACCAGGCTTGTTGGGTTAGAAGTGCAACGAACATAAGGTTCGTGATCAACAAGGAGGAAAAAAGATGAGCAAGAAAATAGCGGTACTGATTACCGATGAATTTGAAGACTCAGAGTTTACCTCACCGGCGGAGGCTTACACTCAGGCAGGCCACGAAGTGGTTACCATCGAGTTTAAGGCCGGAAACATCGTCAAAGGTAAACAGGGTAAAGCTGAAGTCAACATCGACAAGTCTATTGATGATGTGAATGCAGCCGAGTTCGATGCGCTGCTGCTGCCCGGCGGACACTCTCCCGATGCTCTGCGCGGTGACGATCGCTTCGTCAACTTCACTAAAGAGTTTGTCGCCAGCGGCAAGCCGGTGTTTGCCATTTGCCACGGCCCACAGTTGCTGATCAGCGCGAATGGCGTGCGCGACCGCAAAATGACCAGCGTAAAAGCCATCGCTATCGATCTGCGTAATGCGGGTGCGGATTTTTACGATAAAGAAGTGGTGGTTGATGACAAGTTAGTCACCAGCCGCACGCCTGAAGACCTGCCCGCGTTTAATCGCGAATCGCTGCGGATTTTGAACGCGGCCTGATCTTTTCCCGCATTGAGGTCGCCATAAATGGCGACCCTACGGCCGGCTCCAGACAATCTTCTTGCCAAAGCCCAGCGCATTGTCAGTCATCTTCACTTCGTCGAGCATGATTTCCCACAGCGGCGCAGTGACTTTCTTCGCCACCGGAAAACGCTTCTGATAGGCGTGACGCGCCAGCGTTTCCCGCTCTCCATTTAACAGCTGGATTACGCCGCGATACTGCACGCCTTTGATCAACAACACGCTTTTCGGCTGGCCATTTACCGTGCCCGCCACGCGAGGATTTTCCTGGATTAATGCGCCATGGCGCGTATCCGGCTCGGTCATCAGCCAGAACGCCATGTTTGCGGCATCAAACACATAGAAGCAGTTGGCGCACCACAGATCGTCGCCGTGGCTGGCAGATAACGACAGCACGTGCTGTTTTTTTAAGTAGCGAATCAGATGAGCATGGTCGGACAAAATCGAACTCCGTGCGGCGAATAGCGATGCGGCATGAAGCGCGCTACACTGCCTGCCAGCTAATTTTCGAGATGAGTATGATGGAACAAGGCTGGCAGCTTTATCTGCTACAAACCGCCGCGGGCATGCTGTATACCGGCATCACCACCGATGTTAACCGTCGCCTGCAACAACATCAGCTAGGACGCGGCGCGCGTTCGCTGCGTGGCAAAGGGCCCTTAACGCTGGTGTTTCATTGCGATGCCGGCGATCGCGCTGCGGCGTCACGCCTCGAGTATCAGGTGAAGCAGCTGAGCCGCGCGCAAAAGCTGCTGCTGGTTGCGCAGCAGCCGCCCTGCTTAGTGGCCTGGTTCAGTCGAAACGATTAAACGGCTCGGCGAATTCGATTAGCCCTTCTGCACCAACAAACGCATCGTCAGCCAGTTTGTACACCTGAAAGGCCGCTTCGCTGCCTAACCAACGACAGTGCAAACCATGACGTGCCGCCGGTTCAAAGCCGAGTGGATTGTAAAACTCAGGATCGCCCAGCACCACCACGGCGCTGTAGCTGAACTCATTAAGTGAATCCAATCCTTCATACACCAGCTGTTTAGCAAGGCCCTGTTTGCGCATCGATTCATCCACGGCGAGCGGCGCCAACGCTACCCAGTTGCGGTCTTCTCCTTGCAGGGTCACCGGACTGAAAGCGGCATAACCCAGCACCTGACCTTCATCATCCGTGGCAACGACACCAAGAGTCAGCAAGCCATCTTCGCGCAGTTGCTGTATCAGTTCCGCTTCGGCAGCGGTAGCAAAACTGCGCTTTAACAGGCTATCGATGCCTGCTGCATCAACGCCAATTTCAGTACGAATCAACATGAGATCCCCGCGCGCGCCTCAGCGGCCTTCGCGTCCTGTTTCATTCCTGCCTCAATAAAAGCAGCGAGCTGCTGCAATCCCGTGCGTAATGGCGTGGGCATGGCATCCAGTTCAATGGCATCCATTAGGTTTTTCACCTCAAGTCCCAGCTCCGTGTCACCTTCAATCACCAAACGGCGTTGAAAGAACAACATATCGGGATCCGCTTTGCGTGCTGCCACCAGCAACAGATCGTTGGCTTCACCACGAAACCAGACATCAGCCTCGGTGTCGCGCGAAACGGTCAGGCGCCCTGCTTGCAGGGTGGTGATCCAGCGCAGATTCACATCGGCAACCTCGATCCCCAGATAACGCCCTTCCAGAAAGTCTAACTCACCTTCAGACAAAGCATGACGAAATTGCCAGTTTAGGAGTTGTTGCAGAATAGCTTTTTTTAGCGAGAAAGGGGTAATGGAAACGGGTAAAGCAAGGAATTCTGGGCCTTTTTCCACAATCAGACCGCGTAAGCGCGCAAACATTATCGATATTCCCTTCAGAAAATTTCATCTATTTTGCCACATCTGACCGACGTCGCCTCCACTGAGATCAAGGAAATCGCCACCTGTCTGGACGAAAAAGCTTCACTCCCGATCATCAATGCCGCTTTCACTGCCTTAAATCAACATTGCTGTCCGGTCAGTTATTTACACTCTTCGGCTTCAGAATCCGGGGAGGAAAATCTATGGAACTGCTGTGTCCGGCGGGGAATTTGCCTGCGCTGAAATCGGCGGTGGAGCATGGTGCTGACGCGGTGTATGTCGGCCTGAAAGACGATACCAATGCCCGCCACTTTGCTGGCCTCAATTTTACCGATAAGAAACTGGCTGAAGCCGCGCGCTATCTGCATCAGCATCGCCGCAAACTACATGTGGCCATCAACACCTTCGCCCATCCTGATGGGATGAATCGCTGGCAAAGCGCGATTGATGTTGCCGCTCAGAACGGCGCGGATGCGCTGATTCTGGCGGATATTGCCACGCTGGAGTACGCGGCCAAACGCTATCCGCAGGTTGAGCGTCATCTTTCGGTACAAGCCTCCGCCACCAATCTGCAGGCCATTCATTTTTATCATCGTCACTTTCAACTTAGCCGCGTTGTGCTGCCGCGCGTGCTCTCGATGCATCAGGTCAAACAGCTGGCGCGAGAAACGCCGGTGCCGCTGGAAGTGTTCGCCTTCGGTAGCCTGTGCATTATGGCCGAAGGCCGCTGCTATCTCTCATCCTGGCTGACCGGCGAGTCGCCTAACAGCGCAGGCGCATGCTCGCCAGCGAAATTTGTCCGCTGGCAACAGACGCCCAAGGGCATGGAATCACGCCTGAATGAAGTGCTGATTGATCGCTACGCGCCCGACGAGAGCGCAGGCTATCCCACATTGTGCAAGGGCCGTTATGAAGTGGATAACCAGCGCTATCACGTACTGGAAGAACCCACCAGCCTGAACACCTTGTCGCTGCTGCCAGAACTGCTGCGCGCCAACATTGCCTCGGTGAAAATTGAAGGGCGTCAGCGCAGCCCGGCGTATGTGGCGCAGGTGGCAAAAGTGTGGCGTCAGGCCATCGATCGCTGCATGGCATCGCCTGAGCAGTATGTCGTGCAGGACCCCTGGATGCAGGCGCTGGGCGAGTTATCAGAAGGCAGCCAAACCACGCTCGGTGCTTATCACCGCGACTGGCAATAAGGAGATCCCATGAAATACGCCATCGGGCCGGTGCTGTGGTACTGGCCAACAGAAACGCTGGAAACCTTTTATCAACGCGCCGCCGAGAGCAGTGCCGAAATCATCTATCTCGGCGAAGCGGTGTGCAGCAAGAGACGCGCGACGTCATTTAATCAATGGATGGACATCGCGCGCATGCTGGCGCTGCAAGGTAAGCAAGTGGTGCTGAGTACGCTGGCACTGCTGCAGTCACCCTCGGAAGTGAAGGAGCTGCGACGCTATGTCGAGAACGGTGAGTTCCTGCTGGAAGCCAATGACATCGGCACCGTGAACATGGCAGCAGAGCGCAAATTGCCGTTTGTCGCCGGACCAACCCTCAACGTGTATAACGCGCAAACGCTGCAACTGTTGCTGCAAGAAGGCATGACGCGCTGGTGCATTCCGGTGGAGATGTCCCGCGACTGGCTGATTCAGCTGCTGCAGCAGTGCGATGTGGCCGGCGTGCGCGAGCAATTTGAGGTGGAAGTGCTCGGTTATGGCCATCTGCCGCTGGCGTTGTCGGCCCGCTGCTTTACCGCACGCGCCGAGAATCGTGGCAAGGATGATTGCCAAACCTGTTGCATCAATTATCCCACTGGCCGCCGCGTGCTTTCACAGGAAGGCCAGCAGGTGTTTGTCCTCAACGGCATTCAGACCATGAGCGGCTATTGCTACAACCTCGGCAATGATTTGAGCGGCATGCATAACTGGATCGACATTGTGCGTCTGTCGCCACAGGGCGAAAGCACGCTCGCCGAAGTGGATCGCTTCCGCGCCAACGAAGCCGGTCAGGCCCCGCTGATGATGGCGCGCGGCAGCGACTGCAACGGATATTGGCGTCGCCTGGCCGGGATGGCGCTTGAAGGCGAGCGGTAAAGGCACATTCCGGCTATATTCCTGCGGTTATTAGCAGTTTTAATATGGGTAACGATGAGTAATACTCACAAGCGCAGGTCCGACTAAACACCTGCGCCATCCCTATTTGGAGTGCCCATGTCTGAGAAAAAAACTGTTCGCCTGTCCGTGTTGGATCTGGCGCCTATTCCACAAGGTTCCGCTGCACGCGATGCGTTCCATAATTCGCTGGCGCTGGCCCGTCAATCAGAAGCGCTGGGTTTCCACCGCTACTGGCTGGCTGAACACCATAATATGACGGGGATTGCCAGCGCCGCGACCGCAGTACTGATCGGCTATTTAGCCGCCAATACCGAAACGCTGCGCCTGGGCTCAGGCGGCATCATGCTGCCCAACCACGCGCCGCTGGTGATCGCCGAACAGTTTGGTACCCTCGAATCGCTTTATCCTGGCCGTATCGATTTGGGACTGGGCCGCGCGCCCGGTTCGGACCAACGCACCATGCTGGCGTTGCGTCGTCATCTTTCCAGCGCCCAGGCAGACAGCTTCCCGGAAGATGTTTCTGAACTGATTCGCTGGTTTGACGCCGAAGAGGGTGAACATCCGCCAGTTCAACCGGTGCCAGGTTTAGGATTGAAAATTCCGGTATGGCTGCTCGGTTCCAGCCTGTATAGCGCGCAATTGGCCGCTCAGCTTGGTTTGCCGTTTGCGTTTGCCTCGCATTTCGCGCCCGATCTGCTGTTCCAGGCGCTGCATATTTATCGTGAGAAATTTAAACCTTCGGCGCGTCTGGCGAAGCCGTATGCGATGGTGTGCGTCAACGTGGTGGCGGCCGACAGCGAGCGTGATGCGCGCTTCCTGTTCACCTCGATGCAGCAGCAGTTTATTAATCTGCGTCGCGGCAAACCGGGTCCGCTGCCCGCGCCGGTGGAGAACATGGATAATCTGTGGTCACCGTCCGAGCAATATGGCGTGCAGCAGGCGCTGAGCATGTCGATTGTCGGCGATAGCGATAAAGTGCGCAGCGGCCTCGCCGCGTTGATGCGTGAAACCCAGGCGGATGAAATTATGGTTAACGGCCAGATTTACGATTCGCAGGCGCGTCTGCGCTCCTTCGCGCTGGCAATGGAAGCGGCACGCACGCTGTAAACCTCATTGCGGTGGGTTCACCCACTCTGCACCCACCGCAATGGTTCGCGCGTCACGCGCCGGTGACTGGCCGTGAAAGCGGCTGTATTCGCGACTAAACTGCGAAGCACTTTGATAACCCACCCGATAACCCGCCGTTCCAGCATCCAGCTTCTCAATCAGCATCAAACGACGCGCCTCGTTGAGCCGCAGCTGCTTTTGATACTGCATCGGCGTCATCGCCGTTACCGCTTTAAAGTGATGATGCAGCGACGAAATACTCATTCCCACGCTGCTCGCCAGATGATCCATTTTCAATGGATGGTGAAAGTTTTCCCGTAGCCAGCGTGCGGCACGCGCCACTTTGTTGCCTGGCCGCTCCGTCAACGCCATGTTGAGAATGCGCGGTCCTTCTGGCCCGGTCAGCAGACGATAGAAAATCTCCTGCTCAATTAACGGTGCCAGCGCGGCAATGTCCTGCGGATGATCCAGCAACGCCACCAAACGCATCACTGCATCCACCAACGGCGGCGCAACTTTATGCACGGCGATACCGCGCTCGCTAACCGCCGTGCTGCCGAGATGATGGTGTGGAAAATGTTCCAGATAACGCATCAGACGCGTTTCGTTGATGGTGATGCCCACGCCGAGATTCGGCTTCTCTGGCGTCGCCATGACCACGCAGGATTGCACCGGCATATCGAGCGTCACCAGCAGTAAATCGCCCGGCCCGTAATGTATCACTTCATCGCCCATGCGCAGCGCTTTTTGCCCCTGCGCGATCAGGGCAAAACTGGCCCAGGTCGCCACATGCGCCAAACTGGTGGGCTGAGAGCTGCGGCCGAAAGAGAGAAAATCGATTGGGCAATAGTGACGACCATCCTGCGGCGCGTGGCGGGCAATGATTGCCACCAACTGCTGCCATTGTTCCTGATGAATCATGCGTTCTGCGCTCCGCGATAAGAAATCACTGAGTTGATATTCTCGCTTGTCGCTGGCGTTGCGCCTAGTCCTTGAGCAGCAGATTTGCAGGATCGTGCAAGAAGCTTGCAGGATTGCGCTACCGCCCGATTGTATGGACAGCGCATGCTTTATCTTCCCCGAAATCTCAGGTGGAGAGACACGATGAAAACACTTGAAGGCAAAATTGCGCTGGTGACGGGCGCTTCGAAAGGCATTGGTGCCGCTATCGCCATGACTTTCGCGGCGGCCGGTGCTCGGGTGGTGGTGAATTATCTTCAGGACGAAGTGGGTGCGGCGGATGTGGTGACCGACATCCAGGCGCTGGGTAGCGACGCCATTGCCGTCCAGGCTGATATCTCACGCGAGGCCGATGTGCAGCGCCTGTTCGCTAGCAGCATTGAGCAGTTTGGCGTACCCGATATTGTAGTGAATAACGCCGGCATTTTTCACCACGGTGACTTTGCCGACCTTAGCATCAGCGAAATGCATCAGCAGCTGAATGTGAATCTGCTGGGCACCTTGCTGGTGTGTCAGCAGGCGGCAAAACATTTCCCCGCTCGCGGCGGTTCCATCATCAACCTAAGCGCCTTAAATAGCCAACGCAGCACGCCCGGTTCGGTGCTGTGGGCGGCAACTAAAGGCGCGATCGATACTTTGACGCAGGGCCTCGCACGCGAGCTTGGGCCACGCAATATTCGCGTCAATGCGTTAGCACCCGGCATTATTTTGACCGAAGGTTTGCTGGCGGCGAAGAAGATGCATCCGGAGTTGAAAGCACAGCTGATTGCCGCTACCCCACTTGGACGCTTTGGCTTGCCGGAAGATGTGGCGCAAGTCGCGCTGTTTCTGGCATCGGAAGAGGCGGCATATGTTAGTGGTGAACGCGTGCTGATTGCCGGCGGCGTGTAAACTTTACTTTCCACCGGCATAAAAAAAGGGACGCATCAGCGTCCCTTTTTACTTTCAGCGTTTAACGCTTATGCGTCACGACGACGTGGTGCAGCTGCGCCTTCTGGACGTGGGCCACGGCCACCTTCACGGCTGAAGCGTCCGCCTTCGCGGCCACCTTCACGACGCTCGGAGAAGCGACGTGGAGCGCCTTCGCCACGTGGAGCACCCTCACCGCGCGGTGCGCCATTGCCACGGCGTTCGCCGCCAGCAGATGGACGACGTTCGCTACGCTCGTGCACCGGTGCATCACCCATCAGCTGCATATTCATCGGCTTGTTCAGAATACGCGTACGCGTGAAGTGCTGCAGTACTTCGCCCGGCATGCCTTTCGGCAGCTCGATAGTTGAGTGAGTACCGAACAGCTTGATGTTACCGATGTAACGGCTGCTGATGTCGCCTTCGTTAGCGAT
>NZ_DALYOQ010000016.1:0-20011 GCF_031974595.1 Pantoea sp. CTOTU46764
CGCCGGTCCGGTAGCGACGCGTTTTCTCGCCAGCCTCGGCGCGCAAGTGCTGCGTATCGATCCGCCCGACTGGCACGAACCAACGCTCGAAGAGGAGATCACCTGCGGCAAACGCTGTGCGCGGCTTGATATCAAATCCCGCGCGGGGCGTGAACAGCTGCGCCAGCTGTTGCAGCACAGCGATGTGCTGGTATACGGTTATCGCGCTGATGCGCTGGAAAAACTCGGGCTGGATGCTGAGACGCGCCGCAAACTCGCGCCGGGCTTAGTGGATGTCAGCCTCAATGCGTGGGGCTGGAGCGGGCCGTGGCGCAACCGGCGCGGCTTCGACAGCCTGGTGCAGATGGGCTGCGGCATCGCCGAACAAGGCATGCGCTGGAGCGGCAATAACCAGCCAACGCCGCTGCCGGTGCAGGCGCTCGATCACGCCACTGGCTATCTGATGGCTGCGGCGGTGCTGGAAGGTTTACGTCAGCGGTTGATCAATGGCGTTGGCTGGCAGGCGCGCCTCTCGCTGGCACGCACTGCGCGGCTATTACAGCAGTTCGGTGCCGCGCCGGAGAATGTGCAAAACGGTATTCACGCGCAGCACGATGACGCGTTGAGCGCGATAGAGATTAATCAGTGGGGAATTGCCGAGAGATTGCGTGCCGCAGCGTATTTGCCCGGCACGCCAATGATCTGCGCGACGCCGGGCGTCAAGCTCGGCCGCAGCGCAGCCAGCTGGTGACGATTAGGCCTCGTCGCCCTGCTCTTCGTTCAGCTCGTCGTACATCGCCTGAATCGCCTCACGGCTCAGCGCCGCCAGCGTGCGATAAAACGCGGTGGTCGCGTGCGCTTCCACTTTGCCGAGGAACGCGCCGCACCACGGCAGCAGGTACTCATCAAACAGCGCCAGCTGCGCGGCGGATTCATCTTCCGCTGACTGATCTTCCAGCCACGATGCCGCCAGCAGCAGCACGCCAAAGTGATCGGCGGGCGCTTCGCTCAGCGGCATGCCGCGCGCGCTGAGAAACGCACGCACGTCTGCTTCTGCAACCCCGTTCGGCCACTGGGATGCGTACGGCGGCACGCTGCAGTCGCTGCCAACAAACAGCGCGTTGTAGTCGGCGGCCAGCGCCTGCGGATCGCTATTCTGCTGCAGGCGCGTCAACAGTTCATCCTGCTCCAGCGGCCACTGCTGTTGCAGTTTGCCTTCACGCAGCAGAGTGAACAGTGGCACCAGCAGCGGATCCTGCGGCTGGCGATTAAACAGCGAGCCGATGACGCGGCAGAGAATGGAAAACTCATTCATGCAACAGAATTCCTTGAGGCAAAAAAGTTAAAAATCAGCAAATTCGGCAATCGTTTTACCGGTGCGCTGTTCGAGGAAATCGAGCAGGCGACGCGGCGTGACATTTAACACGCGATCTTCAGGAAAATCCACTTCGCTGGTGATGCGCAGGCAGTGTTCGAAATTTCCCAGCGTAAACGCCGTATGCGAATCGGAGCCAAATGCCAGTTTCCCCCCCGCATCGCGCACCGCTTCGGCAATGGCGCGACAGTTCGGTTCGCTGCCGAGGCGCGAATGGGTAAAGGAGGAGTTGTTGATCTCCAGCGCCACATCATAATGCGCGGCGGCTTCGGCTATTGCGCGGATATCCACCGGGAATTTCGGGTTGCCCGGATGCGAAATGATATGCACCAAACCGCCCGCCATCGCCGCAATCATCGCTTCGGTGTGATGCTTTTTATCACGCGGTGCATAAACCGGTTCGTGGAAGCCCGCGACGATCAGATCCAGCGCATCCAGCATCGGGCCGCTGCAATCGATCTCGCCCTGCTGATTTTTGATGTTGGCTTCAATACCGCGCAGCACGCCAACGCCATCAATCACCCGCGGCCAAATGCGCATGTTGACGAAGTGCCAATAGTGCGGCGCATCAGCCATGTCCGGGCCGTGATCGGTAATCGCGAACAGCTTCAAACCATTCTGTTTCGCCTGCGCCACATAATCATGCAGCGTGCTGTAAGCATGCGTGCTGGCAACGGTATGCATATGTAAATCAACGGGATACATCTTCACCTCCTGACCCAATGTGAATTAATAACCGCGCTGGCGATCGACCAAACCACCCGGCTGTTGACCTTGCTCCAGAGCAAGTATGGCATCCGCAATGTAATCCATCGCCTCGGCTGGCAAGGTAATCGCTGCAGTATGTGGCGTGATTGTGACATGCGGATGAGACCACAACGGATGCTGCGGCGGCAGCGGCTCGGTCTGGAACACATCCAGCGCGGCGGCGGCCAGTTGACCGCTGTTCAACGCTGCCAGCAGATCGGCTTCCACCACATGCGCACCGCGCGCCAGATTAAGGAAGCTGGCACCGCGCGGCAACGCGCTGAGCAGTTGGCTATCGATGAGGTTGGTGGTTTCCGGCGTGGTAGGCAGCAGATCGATCAGCACCTGCGTGCCATCAAGGAAGGCATTGAGCTGATCGCGGCCATGGAAGCTTTGCACGCCGTCGATGTGCTTCGGCGAACGGCTCCAGCTGCGTAACGGGAAGCCCCATTGACGCAAACTTTCCAGCACGCTACGGCCTAACACGCCCGCGCCGAGCACGCCAATGGTGAAATTTTCGCGATCGACACCATCCAGCTCCTGCCAGTTCGCCTGCTGCTGCAGTTGACGATACTCCGCGAAACGGCGGAACCAGCCCAGCACGCACCAGTTGGCGTATTCCTGCATCTGGCGCGCCATGCCGGTATCTTCCAGACGGAATAATGGCACATTGTCAGCCAACATTTGTGGGTTGTCACGCAGCTGCTTGAGGATTTCGTCCACGCCCGCGCCCATAGCAAACACGCCTTTCAGCTGACGGCCCGCCAGCATCTCAACCGGCGGCGAACGCACCACCGCGTAATCGGCCGGTGCATTGTCGCCCGGCTGCCAGTAACGCACGCGTGCCTCAGGTAAACGCTGATGCAAGCCTTCCAGCCAGCCCTGCGGCGCCAGCGACGGGTGATACCAGATAATCTCCATTCGACTCTCCTTTTTTTGCTTCAGCCTCAGGCAAATAACCGAACAGGGCAAGCAAAAACCTTAGCCTTGATGCAATTTCTCGCGTGATTAATTCCGGGCGCTTCACATTTCCACCGCTGTACAAGGCTAAGCGGTGCGATTGCGACTAAAGTTGTTCGGGTGGTCAATGCGTTAGCACACCACCTTTTCGGACAAGGAGAAAAACCGATGATAAAAAATGCCGTATTCACGCCCGCGCGTCTGACCTTTTTACTCAGCGCCGCGTTGCTGGCCGCTGCCAGCGCCGCGCACGCCGATGACCAAAGCCGCATGCTCAGCAACCAGCCGCAGCCGCCAGATGTGCGTCTGGGACCGCTTTTCAATGCGGTGCAGCAGGCGAAATTTTATCCGGACCAGAAAACCTTCGCCGACGCGGTGCCGAAATCCAATCCCTCTTCGATTCTGGCCGACTGGCAGATGCAGAAAAACCAGCGCAACTTCGATCTCAAGCATTTTGTCGACAGCAATTTTACGCTGCCAAAAGAGGGAGACAACTATGTGCCGCCCGCCGGGCAAAGCCTGCGTGAGCACATCAACGGTTTGTGGCCGGTGCTGACACGTACCGCGCAAAGTG
The DNA here is from genome assembly GCF_031974595.1 of Pantoea sp. CTOTU46764. NCBI lineage: Bacteria > Pseudomonadati > Pseudomonadota > Gammaproteobacteria > Enterobacterales > Erwiniaceae > Pantoea > Pantoea sp. CTOTU46764. Next base: position 3,636 of record NZ_DALYOQ010000016.1, read on the forward strand.
CCAGCCAGTATGATTCGTTGCTGCCGCTGCCAAAACCTTATGTGGTGCCGGGCGGACGCTTCCGCGAAGTGTATTACTGGGACAGCTACTTCACCATGCTCGGCCTGGCGGAGAGCGATCACTGGGATCGCGTGCAGGATATGGTGGATAACTTCGCCACCGAGCTGGACAAATATGGCCATATTCCCAACGGTAACCGCAGCTACTATCTCAGCCGCTCGCAGCCGCCGTTCTTCAGCTTGATGGTTGACCTGCTGGCAACGCACAAAGGCGACGATGTCTATCGCCAATACCTGCCGCAGCTGCAGAAAGAGTACGATTACTGGATGGCGGACAGCGACAAAGTGGCGGCCGGCCAGGCCAGCAAACGCGTGATTAAACTCAGCGACGGTACGCTGCTTAACCGTTACTGGGACGATCGTGATGCGCCGCGTACCGAATCCTGGCTTGATGACGTTAACACCGCGAATAAAGCGCCGGAGCGTAATAAGCAGCAGGTTTATCGCGATTTGCGTGCAGGCGCGGCATCAGGCTGGGATTTCAGTTCGCGCTGGTTCACTGATGCGCACAATCTGGCGTCGATTCGTACCACGCAACTGGCGCCGGTCGATCTCAACAGCCTGATTTTCCACCTCGAACAGACATTGTCTAAAGCGTCCAAACTGGATAAGCAGGATGACAAAGCCAAACAGTTCGCGGCGGATGCCGAAAAACGTCAGGCGGCGATCAATCGCTATCTTTGGGATGACAAAAAAGGCTGGTACGCCGATTACGATTTCCAGAAGAAGCAGGTTCATTCGCAGCTGACCGCCGCCACGCTGTTCCCGCTCTATATGCAGGTGGCTAGCGATAAGCAAGCTGAGCGCACCGCTTCCGCTGTTGAAAAACAGCTACTGAAACCGGGCGGTCTGGTGACCACCACGGTGAATAACGGCCAGCAATGGGATGCGCCAAACGGCTGGGCGCCGCTGCAATGGGTGGCGGTGGAAGGTCTTGAGCATTACAAACAGCCGAAACTGGCGCAGCAGATTGGTCAGCGCTTCCTGCAGAACGTGCAGGCCACCTACGACAAGGAGCATAAGCTGGTCGAGAAATATGTGGTTGAAGGCGCGCAGTTGGGTGGCGGTGGCGGCGGCGAATATCCGCTGCAGGATGGCTTCGGCTGGACCAACGGCGTGACGCTGAAGCTGCTGGATAAGTACTGTTCGAAAGACAAAACCTGTAATAACGCCGGCGATATCCCGAATATGCCGGTTTTGAGTAGCGCGAAGTAACGTTTTTCCTGGTCAATACGTAGCCGTCGCAGGGTCGCCATTTATGGCGACCATTAACCCGTGTGCGCATTAATGCGCACCCTACAGCCTCATATCGAATTCCGCCCTGCCTGTGTATTTTCCTCACACCCCATTTACAACAACCTCACATCTTGAAACATCCGCCACAAAAGATAATAATTCTCAATCTAATATCGATAGCTATTCCCATTTAAATATCAGGAACCTCTCATGACCTCGCTGTTTACCCTTAACCGTGGCCGCGTTCTGTGCACGCTTGCGCTGGCTTTACCCGCTGCAAGCTTCGCCGAAGAGTCGCTTGTCGTCACGGCGCAACCGCAAGAGAGCGCCACCTCGCCGACGCAGGGCTATCTCGCCACGCGCAGCAGCGGCGCCAGCAAAAGCGATCAACCGCTGATTACCACGCCGCAGTCAATCTCGGTAGTGACACGTCAGCAGATGGAAGATCAGGGCGCGCAGGATCTCAACCAGGCGCTGGGTTACACGCCAGGGGTGTTCACCAACTTCGGCGGGGCCGCCACGCGTTACGACACCATCGCGCTGCGTGGTTTCCACGGCGGCGATGTCGACAACACCTTCCTCGATGGCCTGCGCGTGATGAGTGACGGCGGCAGCTTCAACATCCTGCAGGTGGACAACTGGTTCCTTGATCGCATTGATCTGATCAAAGGTCCCTCCTCCGCGCTTTACGGCCAAACGGTGCCGGGCGGATTAGTGAACATGGTGAGCAAGCGTCCGCAGTTTGCCGAAGAGGGCCACTTCCGCCTGTCGAGCGGCACCAACGCCACCAACAGCGCCGCCTTTGATTACTCCAACGCCATCAACGATCAGTGGGCATTTCGCTTAACCGGCATCACGCGCAACAGTGATACGCAGTACGATCACACCCGCGAAGAGAAATATGCGATTTCGCCACAGCTGATGTGGCAGCCAAGTGAAGATACCAACTTAGTGCTGCGCGCCTACCTGCAGAAAGATCCCTCAGGCGGCTATCACGGTTCGGTACCGGCGGAAGGCACGCTTTACAGCCATAACGGCCGCAAGTTGAGCGACAGTTTCTACGAAGGCGACAGTTCGCTCGATCAGTTCAAACGTCGCGAGCAGATTTACAGCTATGACTTCTCACATCGCTTCAACGAAGTCTGGTCGGTGTACTCCACCGGCAGTTACAGCCACTCGAATACCGATCTCGATCAGGTTTATCAGATTGGCTGGAACGCAACGAATCCTGACCTGCTGAACCGCTACTACTCCGGCGAGCGTTCATCACTGAGCGCATGGGCGAATGACAACCGCTTGCAGGCCGATTTTGCTACCGGCGCGGTGCAGCATCGCGTGACGCTGGGCGCGGAATACCATCGCTATAAAAATGACATCACCAAAGCCAGCGGTGCCGCCAGCGCGCTGAATGCGTGGAGCGGCGAAGAAGTGGGCATCATGCCGGACTTCGACTGGACATCGCAGACGCGCCGCTACTATCAAACCGGTTTATATCTGCAGGATGAGTTGCAGCTTGATCGCTGGCATCTGGATTTGTCGGGACGTTATGACCGCATTGTGTCGGAAAACGGCACCAGCCGTCGTCAGGACGATCACATCAGCGGCCGCGCCGCGCTGCTGTATGCCTTCGAGAACGGCATCTCGCCTTACGTCAGTTGGAGCCAGGCGATAACGCCAGCCTCGTTAACCGATCCGCAGGGCAATCAGCTGAAACCGACCACCTCAGAGCAATATGAAGCGGGCGTAAAATATCAGCCGGTGGGCACGCGCGATATGTACTCAATCGCGGTGTACGATTTGACCCAGGACGATGTCGCCAACCGTAACGTGCTGGACGGCACTTACACGCCGTCGGGCAAAGTGCATTCGCAGGGCATCGAGTTGGAAGCGCGTAATCAGCTGACGCAACGTTTCAGCACCATCGCCGGCTACACGCTGAATCATCTGCGCTTCAAAGATTCGGTGGACGGTAACGATGGCCATACGCCATATGTCACGCCGAATAGCATGGCATCGTTGTGGGGACATTATCAGTTTGACTACGGCTTGAGCGCTGGCGCCGGTGTGCGCTATATCGGCAAACAGTGGGCGGATAACGAGAACACCACGCGTCTGCCATCGGTAACGCTGTTTGATGCGTCGGTTCGCGCCGATCTTGGCGCATGGAACTCACAGCTGAAAGGCGCCTGGCTGCAGGTGAATGCCAACAACCTGACCGATAAAAAGTATCTGGCCGCCTGTTATGGCACCGGTTACTGCTATCGCGGTGCCGAGCGTACGGTCATGGCTACGGTGGGCTACGACTTTTAATCAGGCATAAAAAAATCCGCCATCCTTTTACGGGATGGCGGATTTCATCAAATCGCTATGCTGTTAACTTCGTACTTTACGGTAAATCCACAGCACCACAATGGCACCGATCACGGCCACCACGAAGCTACCGAAGTTGAAACCGTCAACTTTACCGAAACCAAACAGGGTACTGATCCAGCCACCGACAACCGCACCTACCACACCCAGAACCACGGTGATGATAAAGCCGCCGCCATCTTTACCCGGCATAATCCACTTCGCGATAATCCCGGCAATCAGACCAAAAATAATCCATGAAAGAATACCCATGTACTGCTCCTTACGTTATTAATCAATGTGTTCACCGCCTCTAGTATAGACGGGATTTTATGATCTGCCTCGCAACTTGCCGCAGTAAATAATCGTTAGCTAACTAAAGGTTAGCGCAGCCACGCCGATAACTGACGAACAGCATTGTCAGTCGTGAAAATAACAATCGGATAAGTGGAGCAGGACGTGGGAGAAGCCGATAAAGAACAATACCTCAAGCGAGGCACGTTAGCGGTTTTGGGCGTGATGAAGGATCTGTTGCGTTCTCAAACCCCGTTGATGGTGAATTTTTCGCGCGGTCAGTTTATCAGCCGCATGCTGTCAGCCGATGAAGATCAGGTGATCTTTGACCTTGGCAGCAATGCGCTGGATAACGATTTAGCGCTGCAAAGTGGTGAAGTGAATATCTTTGCCGAAACGCACGGTGCCAAAGTCGAATGTAGCTTAATCGGTTTACAGCGTATCGAATTTGAAGGCTTGCCCGCTTTTGCTGCGTCGCTACCCGAACTGGTGTGGCAGATTCAACGCCGTGAGTTCTTCCGCGTCAATGCGCCGCTGGAGCCGGTTTTTTATTGCCACAGCCAGTGGCCGGATGGCAGCACTGCGCGCTTCCGCCTGCAGGACCTGTCATTGGGTGGCGTGGGCGTGCTGCTGGACGAAGCGCTGCCAGAAGGCCTTAATCGCGGCGATACCTTTAAAAAGCTGCGCGTGGATTTGGCTGAATACGGTCACTTCGAGGTGACAGCACAGCTGCTGCACATTGGTGAACGCACCGTGGTGACCAGCAAGAATGAAACCCGCGCCACTCCGCGCCTCAGCTTCCGCTTTACCGCCATCGAGCCGATTCAGGAACGCCAGCTGCAGCAGGTGATTTTTGCGCTGGAACGTCTGGCGCGTGATAAAGCCAACCGTTTCCAGTAAGTCCATCATTCGTAGGGTCGCCATTCATGGCGACCACTCCCCCAGATTTGCACAAAACCGCACCCATCAATGCGGCTGATAACGGCAACGCGCCACCGCATCCAGCCAGCCGTGATAATTCTCCTGCATGCTTTTCGCCTGATCTTCACGCGGCGTAATCACGCTGCCGCCCTGCAATGCCTGCATCTCACTGCCCTGCTGCCACCAGCCTAAGCTGCGGCCCGCTAATAGCGCGGCGCCCAGCGCTGAAACTTCGGCCGTCGGTACGCGTTTCAGTGGCCGCTGCAACACATCAGCCTGCATCTGCATCAACCAGCTGTTTTCCGTGGCGCTGCCATCCACGCACAGCGCAGGAAGTTGCACGCCGCTGGCCTGCTCCATGGCGAAAAACACGTCGGCGATCTGGAAAGTGATCGATTCCAGCGCCACGCGCGCCAGCACTTCCGGCGTTGCCGCATCGGTCAAACCACACACCATGCCGCGCGCTTTTAAATCCCACCAGGGCGCGCCAAGGCCAGAGAGCGCCGGTACAAAATAGATGCCCTGATTGTGTTCGCTGCGCTGCGCCAGCGCGGTGAGTTCTCGTGGATCCTTGATGCCCAGCATGCGGCCCAGCCACGCCGCGCCGGAACCGGTGTGGGTAATGTTGCCTTCAAAGGCATAGCGCAACGTGCCGTCGTGCCACGCCACCGTGGTGCTAAGGCCATTTTCCGTCAGTAGCGGCGTTGCCATCGACATCATCAGTGACGAACCTGTGCCATACGTGGCTTTGACCACCTCTTCGCTGCCACTGCGCTGCGCTTGCAGCGCGGCGTGCGAATCGCCGATGCGCGACAAAATCGGTGTGCCAGGCGCTAAACCGGGCATATCGTTACGTGTCACCACACCTTGCGCACTAGCCGAGGGCACAATCTGCGGCAGCGCCGCGCGGGGAATATGGAACAGCGCCAGCAGTTCCTCGTCCCAGTCGCCGCTGTGCAGGTTATATAACTGGGTGCGCGCCGCATTGGCATGATCGGTAACAAAGCTTTCGCCGCCGCTCAGCTGCCAGCTCAACCAGCTGTCCACGGTGCCGATACAGAGTTCACCGGCCTGCGCACGAGAAAATCCGTTCGGTAGCGCGGCCAGCATGCCGGTGAGCTTACCGGCTGGAAACATCGGATCAACCGCCAATCCGGTAAGCCCGGTGATGCGCGGCGCTTTACCCGCAACACGCAAATCGCGGCAAAACGCCTCCGAGCGGCGATCCTGCCAGCTGACCAGCGGCGTCAGCGGCTGACCGTTATGGCGCTGCCAGATCAGCACCGATTCGCGCTGGTTGCTGATCGCCACGGCCGCAACTTGCGCACCCGCACACTGCGCCAGACAATCGCTCACCGCTTGTTTCACCGCCTGCCAAATCGCCAGCGGATCCTGCTCCGCCAGGCCCGGCTGCGGATGCTCCAGCGTCAGCGGCTGGCTGCCGCGCGCCACCACCTTCCCGGCACGATCGACCGCTATCGCTTTTGCGTTGGTGGTGCCTTCATCAATTGCCAGTATCACCGAACCTGCCATCTTTACGCTCCTGCACAGATGCGCGCTGCACTCTTCACTACGCTGGCGGCATCAATGCCATGTCGGGCACGGGTTGAGGCGCGATCGCCCGCAATCGCGTATTCGCCATCCGGGATGCCCAAACGCAGCAGCGGGATGCCACAGCCGCCTTCCGCCAGCACTTCTGCCACCAGGCTGCCGACGCCGCCGTTGACGTTGTGTTCTTCCACGGTAATGACCGCTGGATAGTGATTTAACAGCTCGCGCAGCTGTTGGGTATCACAAGGTCGAATCGATGGAATGCTGATCACACCTGCTGTAATGCCTTGCTCATGCAGTTGCTCGGCGGCGTGAACCACCTCGTGAACTGTCGAGCCCATCGCCACCAGCACAATGTCATGACCTTCACGTAGAACGTCGATTTGCCCGGGACGGAATTGATAGTTCTCATCGTGCAGCTGCGGCAGATCTTTACCGTCCAGACGGATATACACCGGCCCGACATGCGCCAGCGCATGTTCAATAATCTGGCGGCACTCCAGCGGGCAGGATGGCGCATAAATTTCGATGTTGCCGAAGCCGCGCATCACCGCAATGTCGTCGATGCTGTGATGGGTGCTGGCGAGTGGACCGTAGCTGGCACCGGCATTCAGGCCAAACAGTTTGACGTTAGTGTTGTTGTAGCAGACGTCGACTTTAACCTGCTCATTGGCGCGGGAGACCAGGAATGGCGCGGCGTTGCAGGTCACGGCCACTTTGCCGCCAATCGCCAGGCCAGCGGCGGTGCCCACCAGCGTTTGTTCGGCGATGCCGACGTTAACCAGCCGATCGGGAAAGGCTTTGATAAAGGGCGCAATTTTGGCGGTTGAGGTGGAATCGGCCACCACCGGCACTAAATCGACGCCGCGATTAACCGCATCAATAAATGCCTCGACCATTACCGTCGCCAGGTGTTTTGCATTACTCATCTTTCAACTCCTCCAGTGCCAACTCAATCTCTTCCCCTTTCGGCACGCGGTGATGCCACTCCGGTTTGCCCTGAATAAAGGAGATGCCGAAGCCTTTTTCGGTGTGCGCCACAATCACCTGTGGCTTGCCGCTATTACGCGGCAGGTTTTCGATGGCTTCCACCACCGCCGCCATGTCATTACCGTTGCACTCGCTCACCGCCAGACCAAAGGCGCGCCATTTATCCGGCAACGGATCGGTGTTCATGATGTCGCGCGTATGCCCCGCCAGCTGCAGCTTGTTCTTATCGTTGATGATCACCAGGTTATCGAGACCGTAATGCGCCGCCACCAGCGCGGCTTCCCAGTTGCTGCCTTCCGCCAGCTCACCGTCGCCGGTAACGACAAAAATACGTCGGTCGCTGTTATCTTTCTTCGCCGCCAGCGCAATGCCGACTGCCACCGGTAAACCGTGGCCCAGTGCACCGGTATTCAGCTCAACGCCAGGCGTTTTTTGGCGTACCGGGTGGCCCGGCAGATGTGAATCCGAATGCTGATAGGTCGGCAGCCATTCGGTCGGGAAGTAACCGGCTTCTGCCAGCACGCAGTAATAACCGCCCACCGCATGGCCTTTCGACTGGATATAGATGTCGCGTTGCGGATCGTTGGTGCGATCCGGCGCGCAGTTAAGAATGCGGAAATAGAGTGCGGTGAGGATCTCAACCTGTGAGAGATCGGCACCGGTATGCCCGCCCGCCGGGCTGCCCGCATTGAGCTGAATGATGCGGCGACGCACGGCGCGCGCTTTGGCTGCCAGATCCGCTACCGAATATTTGAAAGGATTCATAGACACCTCTGAATTTTAAAGCATGGATGAATATTTATTCTTGATGGAGAAAAAAAGGTGCAGACAATCAGCGCCTGCACCCAACCGATTAACCTTTTGCCGGGCTACCGCCCTCCTCAATCAGCGCTTTCTGCGCCACCACCGCCGCTTTCTGCTGCATGCGACTCTGCATTTGGTCGATGATCACCGCCACGATAATCACGATGCCTTTGATCACCATTTGCCAGAACTCACTCACGCCCATCATGATTAAACCGTCGGCGAGAAAGCCGATCACGAAGGCACCAATCAGCGTGCCGAGAATGGTGCCGCGTCCACCGGCCAGCGAAGTGCCGCCCAGCACCACTGCGGCAATCGCGTTCATTTCAAAGGAGGTTCCGTTCGCCGGATGACTAGCCACCAGCTGAGACGAGACCACGATGCCGGCAATCGCCGCGCAGAAACCGGAGATGGCATACACCCAGATTTTCACCGACTTCACTTTCACGCCCGAAAGTTCAGCGGCGCGTTCGTTATCGCCAATCGCGTAGACCTGACGACCGAACGGCAGACGGCGTGCGACATAGGCAATCACCAGCGCCAGTAGCACCATCATCCAGATGGCCCACGGCAAACCGAGAAAATAGCCCGCGCCAATCTTGTCGAATCCGGTATTGCCGAGCATTTCATTGCCCTGCAAACCGGGGAAGGTTTCGCCGCCCGACGTGAGCATTGCCGTGCCGCGCAGGATGTACATGGTACCGAGCGTGCAGATGAACGGTGCCACGTTATAGCGCGTGATGATCCAGCCGTTTGCCGCGCCAATCAGGCCGCCAATCAGCAACACAATCGGTACGATCAGCCACACGCTGGGGAAGATGGCGATACCAAACATCGGCAGCACAATGCCTTTGGTGATCAGCAAACCGGCGATCATGCCGCACAGGCCGAGCGTGGCACCGATGGAGAGATCGATGCCCGCCGTGATGATGACAAATGTGATGCCGAGCGCGAGGAAGGCGTTAATGGCGATGTGTTTTACCATGATCACCATACTGCCCACCGCGAGGAAATCGGGCACCGTAATAGCAAAGAAGCCAACAATCAGAAACAGCGCAATAAAGGTGCGCAGTTTGAGCAGCAGCAATATCAGGCTTTCGCGTGAGTTGAACGCTTTAGCTGGCGATGCGAGCGCGAGCGCGCCGTTGTTTTTCATATCAGAACCCTTGTGCGCTTGCTTTAACCAGCGCCGCCTCTTCCGCTTCAGCGCGCGGCAGGTCAGCAGTCAATTTGCCGCCGGACATCACAATGATGCGATCGGCAACGGCCATGATCTCTTTCAAATCAGAGGTGGAAAACACCACCGCAATGCCCTGCTCCGACAGCTTCACCATCATGCGGAACACTTCGCCTTTGGCACCGACATCGATGCCACGGCTCGGTTCATCCAGCAGCAGCAAGCGCGGATTGGTCAGCAGCGAACGACCAATCACCACCTTTTGCTGATTGCCGCCGCTCAGCGCGCTGATGGCAACATCCGGCGAGGAGATTTTGATCGCCAGATTGCCGACTGTGCTGGTCACCACTTCGCGTTCCGCCTGCTCTGAAATCACCGTGCGATGCGACAGACGTCGCCACAGGCTGGCAATGGTGAGATTGCTCGCCACCGATGAGATGGGAAAAATGCCCGAGCGTTTGCGATCTTCCGGCACCAGACTCATGCCCATGCGAATGCGTTCAGCGGTCGGCAGACGCGTCGGCAACGGTTTGCTGTCGAGCCACAGCTTGCCGAGATAGTTACGCTGCGTGCCGAGCAAACACTCGAACAGCTCGGTACGCCCCGCGCCCATCAACCCGTAAATGCCGACGATTTCACCGGAACGCACCTGGAAGCTGACATCATCCACCAGCGTGTTGCCGTTCGGACTGACGCAGGTGATGTGTTCGGCTTCCAGCACCGGCGCACCGAACTGGCGATCCGGCGGCAGAAAGGTGCCCACCGGTTCGCTGCCCAGCATTTCGCGTACGATCCACGGCACGTCGATATCGCTGACCTGCGCTTCGGCTTGAAAACGCCCGTCGCGCAGAATGGTGATCACATCGCCAATCGCCATCAGTTCTTCGAGCCGATGCGAGATATAGATGATGGAAACGCCCTGACGCGTCAGTTCGCGGATCACCCGAAACAGGATCTCCACTTCGGTTTTGCTCAGCGCCGAGGTCGGTTCATCGAGGATCAGAATGTCGGCGTCCTCCGCCAGCGCTTTGGCGATCTCCACCAGCTGCTGCTGGCCAACCTTCAGGCTGCCCACCTTCTCATCCGGTGAAATCGGCTGATCGAGGCGCTGCATCAAGGCGGCGGTGCGGCGTTTCTGCTCGGCTTCATTGATGGGCCGAATGCCACTCTGAATTTCGCGGCCGAGGAAAATGTTCTCCGCCACGCTGAGATTCTCAAACAGATTGAGTTCCTGATGCACCATACCAATGCCGTGGCGCGCAGCGTCTCGCGTGCTGTGAAACGCCACTTTGTTGCCATTGAGGAACATCTCACCGCTGGTCGGCTGCTGCACGCCGGCAAGAATCTTCATCAGCGTCGATTTCCCCGCGCCGTTCTCGCCGATGATGACGTTGACTTTGCCGCGCCACACGCGGTAATCCACACGATCCAGCGCTAAGGTGCCGGGGAACAGCATCGACATCTGATTGGCTTGCAGAATGATCTCATCGCTCATTTTGGATTCCCCTGCTGCAGCTGCACCGCCACCACATCTTCCACTGTGCCCGCGCCCATGCTGACGGCAAGCAGCGCTTGCGCCGGTTTGCCCACCCAGCTGGCATCCACCGCTGGCAGCTGTTTCACCGCATGGCGATTCAGTGCTTTGGTGAGTTGCGCGTATTGCACCTGATTGGTGAACTCTTCAAAGCGGAAACCGGCCGCATCGCGTATGGCGTTGCCGCGCAGCACCGGACCAATCGACACTTTCACCGGTTTGCCGTTGATGGTCATGGTGAGGCTGCGTTCCCGATCGTTGCTGTTATCAAATGCCGTCACCGTGCCCGCAGCGCGCACAAACACGCTTTCGCTGCCGCCGGCTTTGACGGTATGGCTTTTGGTTTCCATATCTGCCCAGCTCAGCGCCTGCTTCTCAGCCGGTTGCTGCACGCGGCTGGCCCAGCTTGATTCCGCAATCTGCTGCGGCGTTTGATCGCTGTAGCCCAGTTTGGCGTTGGGATCTTTCGGCATGATGGGTTTGCCGTCGGCATCCAGATCCACCACGGTGCAGGCGGCTAACATCAGCGTCAGCAGCGCCACCAGCATGCCGCTCAGCGCTTTCCCCTTCATGCCGACCTCCATGTTATTGCGCCAGCTTGAAGGTTTTCAGCTTCGCGGCGTTGCTGTCGTCAATCAGCACGCAATCCATCAGCTGCTTCTCCTCTTTCTGCGCTTTGCCGTTCTTCAGGTAGTAATCCACCTGCTCAACGGCCATCTGCGCCTGCTCCCAGCCCGGCTGCAGCACGGTGGCTTTGATGTTGCCTTTATTAAGGATGGAGTCGCGGGTGTAATCGCTGCCGTCGAAGCCGACCACAATCACATTGGTTTTGCCCGCCGCTTTCAGCGCGGCTTCCGCACCAAGCGCCATGGTGTCGTTACCGGAGATCACGCCAACGATATTCGGGTTCTTCTGCAGGATGGTTTCCATGCGGCTGAAGGCTTCGGTCTGGCTCCAGTTGGCACTCTGCTGCGCCACCATTTTTAGATCGGGATAATCATCCAGCACGTCGTGATAGCCCTGCGAACGCACGCCCGCATTGGTATCCGACTCTTTACCCAGCAGCTCGACGTAATCCCCTTTACCGTTCAGCAGCTTGGCGAACTTCTCCGCACCGAGCTGTGCGCCTTGGTAGTTGTTGGAGACAATTTGCGCCACGGCAATGCCGGTTTTGTTGATTTCGCGGTCAATCAGGAAGGTAGGAATGCCGGCATCTTTGGCTTTTTGCACCGGGCCAACCGTGGCATCCGCACCGGCGTTATCGAGGATGATGGCTTTGGCTTTGCGCGCGATGGCGGTTTCGATTAGCTGGTTTTGCTTATTCACGTCATCATCGTGTGAGGCTACCAGCGTGGTGTAACCGAGCGCTTTGGCTTTTTCCTGCGCGCCATCGGCTTCCGCCTTAAAGAACGGGTTGTCATGCGATGGCGTAATGATGGCCAGCAACCCCTTATCCGCCGCCAGCGACGCCGCCGAGATCATCATGATTGAAGCAAGTAGAGAGATTTTGAGGACAGAGGCTTTCATTTGTTATCTCCGATTGAATATATATTCAATTGCGATTTTATATGCATAATGACTATGCGCTGGCTTTCTGAGCACGTCCATTGCCCGATCCTCAAAAAGCGAAAACGATCACAAAATGTTCTGCGTTGTTATTTATGACAGGCTGATTAACAATACCAGGCAGGTTAAGAGAGAGAAAAAACCATGGCAAAACAGGACGAACAGCGGCTGATGGTGAAAATCGCCACGCTTTATTATGTGGAAGGCAGGAAGCAGTCCGACATTGCGCAGCTGCTGAAGCTGTCGCAATCCTTTGTGTCGCGCATCCTCAATCGCAGCGTGAAAGAAGGTGTGGTGAAGATCAGCGTAGTGCCGCCGGCCAATGTATTCCCTGAGCTGGAAAAAGCCATTGAGCAGCTGTACCAACTGCCGCAGGTGATTGTGGTGGATGTGCCGGATCAGGCGTCGGCGTTGCAGATTAAACAGGCGATTGGTTCCGCCGCCGCGCACTATCTGGAAACACGAGTACGCGCCGATGAGCTGATTGGCATTTCATCCTGGAGCGGCACGATTCGCGCGATGGTGGATGCGCTGCATCCGCTTAGCGCGCCATGCAAAGGCGTGATTCAGCTGCTGGGTGGCGTGGGCGCCAACGGCAACGTGCAGGCCACGATTTTGACGCAGAATCTGGCGGCGCTGCTGGATTGCCCGGCGTGGCTGCTGCCGTCGCAGTCGATTGAGCATTCAGTGCAGGATCGCCAGCGTTTGTCGGTGAATCCCGATGTCGCGGTGGTACTGGAAAAGTTTGATCAGGTGGATCTGGCGATTGTCGGCATTGGTGATCTCGAGCCTTCCGCCCTGCTGCGCAACTCCGGCAACTATTACGACGGTGAGATGCTGCAAACGCTGGCCGAGCGCGGCGCAGTGGGCGATATCTGCCTGCACTATTTTGACGCCGATGGTCAGCCGGTGCTGAGCGCAGAGGAAGATCCGGTAATTGGCATGGAGCTGGCGCAGGTAAAACGCTGCCCGCAGGTGGTGGCGTTAGCGGGTGGCAAAGATAAAGCGCAGGCGATTCGCGGGGCGTTGCGCGGCGGTTATGTGCAGGTGTTGATTGTGGATTATCCGACGGCGAGATTATTGGTGGAGGGTTAGTTTGGTGGGGTATTGGCAGGGTCGCCATGATGGTGGGGTTGTTGATAAGGTCGCCATGATGGTGCGGTTATTGGCAAGGTCGCCATGAATGGCGACCCTACGTCATCAACCGATGGTGCGGTAGGCGGTGGTGACTTTCCACAAATAACGCGGAGCCTGCGCCGCCGGATGCTTGTTCTGTACGTGCTGGTAAAACTCGTCCGGCGTCATGGCGTTGATCATCGCAATCGCACGATCGCGGTCACGCGAGAAGGTCCGCAGCAAGGCACCGGCACCGTTGGCGTAGGACACGATAGTGGCGTAACGCAGCGTCAGCGGATCGCGAATCCCGGCTAATGCGGAGTCCTGCAAAATTTTCAGGTAGGCGGCGCCGATATCGATGTTCTTCGCCGGATCGCGCAGCTCGGAAGAGGATGGCTGACCGTGACGGCCCTGGGTGCGATACACTTCGCGGCCTGCCGTCGAAGCCTTAATTTGCATCAGACCGACCGCATTGGAACGGCTCACCACGCTGGGATTGCCTCCGGATTCGACACTAATAATGGCGCTGATTAACTTCTCATCAACGCCATAATGACTGGCGGCATCTTCGGTAAACATTGACCATGCATCATTCACTTTCGACGGCGGTGCCTGGGTCAACGGCGTATTCTTCTCGGGCAGTGCCGGTTTTTCCGGCTCGCTTGAACAGCCAGCAAGCAGCAGTGCAGAAAGCATAAGTAGGCGAATTTTCACTGATTTTTGGTTCCGCAATAGGGTTGGCGCAAGCTATCATACCTGGCGCAGCGCGATGCAAAATTACCGTTTATCCTAAATCGGTTAAAAACCTTATGCTACCGTGACTTCGATAACGCATTTCGTCATCATCGGCAGGCCACTCTACAGCAGGATGGAAGTTATGGTTACTCCCCGCACGCTACGTCTTATCGCCCCTTCCGGCTATTGCCACAATCAGGATGCCGCCCAACGCGCAGTGCATCGTTTACAGGCCGCAGGCCATCATCTTGAGAATCTCTCTGCCATCACCCGCCGCTTTCAACGCTTTGCTGGCGATGATGCGCAGCGGCTGAATGATATCAATGCGCTGGCTACGCTGGAGGCGCTGCCTGATATCGTGCTGGCGGTGCGTGGCGGCTATGGCGCTTCACGCTTGCTGGATAAGATCGATTACGTGGGTCTGCAACGTCGATTGCTCAATCAACCGGTGGCGCTGTGCGGCCACAGCGATTTCACCGCGTTGCAGCTGGCGTTGCTGGCGCAAATCGGCCTGATTACCTTCAGCGGCCCGATGCTGGCCGGTAACTTTGGTGCAGAGGCATTATCTGATTTTACCGAGTCGCACTTTTGGCAAGCGCTAACATCACCTACAGTTAATCTAAGCTGGCCGAGCGTAAGCCCGGATCATGGCCGCTGGCAAGGCACCTTATGGGGCGGCAATTTAGCGATGATCTGCTCACTGATTGGTACGCCGTGGATGCCACAAATTGAAGGTGGCATTCTGGTAATTGAAGATGTGAACGAACATCCGTTCCGCATCGAGCGCATGCTGATTCAGCTGCAGCAGAGTGGCATTTTATCGCGACAGCAAGCGATTATTACCGGCAGCTTCACCAGCACTTCGCTGTCGGCGTATGATAACGGTTTTGATTTTGCCACCGTGTGGCAGCGCATCCGTGACGAGTTTCAGATTCCGGTGATCACCGATCTGGCTTTTGGACACGATGCCGATACCGTGACGCTGCCGCTGGGTGCCAGCGCCACGTTGCAGATTGAGAAGGGAGAAGCACAGTTCGCCTTCACCGGCCACCCGACATTGCGCTAACGTGTTGCCGCAGGAGACCGACAATGAAGCCACTGTATGACGATTTGTGGATCTCCACGCCAGAATTCCCCGCTGAAGAGACGGCAAGTGATCTAATGATGCATGGCTTTATGCTGTGCCACCCCCGCGGCAATTTATTGATTGGTCGCGTGGAGCATCCGCTCGATCATGAATTCCTCAACGATGCCGGCGGCGTGATTCGCCACTATTTGACCCACTGGCATGAAGCCGCGCCGGGCGCGATCGCCATTCAGCAGCGCTTTAATAGCGCGCTCTATTGCCACAGTCGTTCGCTGGGGCCGGTAAGTTTAGTGATTGAACCTGACGAAACCTTTACCCAGCAAGAGACGCACTTCGGCGATTTTCACCTGTTGCCGACGCCCGGACATACGCCTGGCAGCAGCAGCTACCTCTATCACTCGCCGCTCGGCCAGACTTATCTGTTTGTCGGCGATACGTTGACCCGCGACTATAACCGCTGGATCAGCGTGCTGATGCCAGACAGCAATCCCACCGAACTGCAGCAGTCGCTGGAGCTTTATCGCTCATTGCGTCCCGATGTGGTGTTGATGAGCACCACGCGCGGACATCTGTCGTGGGCGAAGGTGAATTTGCAGAGCTGGCTGGCAGCCATCGATGAGGCGGAACAGTCACCGCTGGATTTGCGCCAGCGGCAACTGATCAAACCAGGATATTAACTCACGAGTTTGGGCGTGCGCTATCGTCGTAGCGTTCCAGCGACAGAATCTGTGCATCGCGCTTATCGGTACGGCTGCAGGGCAACAGCTTGTTGCTGTTGGCGTAGACGAAGAATGTTTCATCGTTCTTTTTATTCACGATTAACTGATCGCCATTACGAAAACGGGTGATGGCAACTTTGTCACCGCCTTTCAGGCTGGTGCGCTGCTGCCCGGCAGCGATCTGGAAGTGACGCGTTGGCCACATTAAGGTACTCAAACCATACTCGGCACGCGATAC
>NZ_DALYOQ010000016.1:20107-75283 GCF_031974595.1 Pantoea sp. CTOTU46764
TGGCGAGATTTCGCAGGAGCAAGCACTACTCAGCGGCCACTTGCGCCGCGACCAACATCAATGCCAGCCCGGCCTCTTCGGCTTCAAAACGCTGCATCACTTCCTGAATGGCCGCTACGCAGTTCATTACCTGCTTCTTTTTGTCGGCTTCTAATTTGTCGATCGCGTGCTGAAGAATCATTAAACTCGCTTCTTCTTCTTTCATTAATTTACCCTTGCTTTGCTTACCTGGTGCGCAACGCTGGCAAGAATACCGTTTCTCTGCTAGTAAAGTCACCCCTTTACATTCCTTCCGCTTAACGATTATACAAATGACAAATGGGAAGCAGCGTCAGACCTGCTATGATCCACTTATCAGTACGCATTGGCGTGCCATTGCAAACCAGGGAATGAAGCAGGTGCTCATGTGGCGAATCACGGTTGTACTCACCCTTTTAGTTTTAGCTGGCTGCAGTTCCGCACCGAAAGGTGTCGACTGTCCAGGCGAAGTGTCGACGATTTATGGACAATCGATGGGCAATACGCAGGCACGCATCTTTGATTTGGTGAACGCCTTCGCCGTTTCGCGCGATGGCGTGAAGGTGCAAAGTGGTACGTTGCACTCCACCGATCGCTTCCAGTACGTGCCTTCGGCCATCACCGCTGAGGGCCTCTACGCGCAACGGCTGTCGGATAAACAGTTCCGCCTGATCAATCCCTATCAGAACACCATGATCACCTGGACGTGCCCATAAGCCGTGCGTCGCAGTGCGAGATGGTTTATTGTCTGACCATCTCACGCTGCGGACCTGCCTGATGGAAAAGAATCTGGATAACAACGGTTATATCGATTTCCCCTTCCCGGCCAGTACTAATGCGGATGGCTCGGTGAATCCTTGTGGATTCGACCTGACGCTGGAGACCGATCGTATTGATGAGATCACCGCCGGTAAACATTCCGAAAATATGCGGCGTCTGCTGGAAGAGGTCAATCTGCAGGAGGGCTTGTTTATGACGCTGGCCTGCGACTGGCAGCAGCGTGACGACGGCGTGTGCGGGTTTGTTGATGTGGCGTTCCGCCCGACAGTGACAGGTTTCGACGCTGAAGAGACGCAAGGTCTGGATCAGGCATTTGAGATCTATTTGAGCCGACAAGAGAAGCAGCACAATATGCAGAGCGGCACACTGATCAATTATGCGCGTGCCGTGCTCGATTGGGGTTGGTCACCGCTACAGCAACGCCACATGCGCTATGAAAAAGTGACCATGCGCTATTACTGCCAGCAGGCCGATGATGCCGAGTGGTGTTTGGATCATCTGCGTCACTTTTTGGTCAGCTGGTATCCGGCTTATCGTGGAAAGCCCTAAGTTCAGACTATTGCGTTCCCGCCTTTCTGCTGCGCGCAGAATTTTTGCTCACTGCAAACTGCTGTTACAACCTTTACCGCTGCGTCATTTGCTGCATACAGTTTCTCTGACTACGCTTTACAGGACATTCACCACGATCAGGGAGTAATTATGAGCGACAAAGCGGAAGCAAAATTGAATGAAGCGGCGGGTGCCGTTCAGGAAAAATTTGGCGAATTTACCGGTTCACGCCGTCAGCAAGCCAAAGGCGCAGCGCGTCGTTACCCGGCTCAAGCCAGCTATGCGGTTCAGGATGCAGCGGATTGTGTGGTGAAATCGGTACGCGATAATCCCGCGACCGGCCTGGCAGTTGCAGCCAGCATTGGTGTGATTGTTGGTTTTCTGCTCGGACGTAAGTAATCAGTTGAAACGGGGCCGTGCTGGCCCCGATTTCTATTGATGGTGTCCCACATCCTCAGTCCGCTCTTTGACATGTTCATCTGGCGTTTCGGCAACATCCGCCACGCTGCTGCCTCCCTTCAAATGACGCTCGTGTTGTGTCGGCAAATTAACCTCGCCCGCTGGCAGTTGCGCACAGGCACCCAATGAAAGTAGTAGGAAAAACCACGCCGCTACACTCTTCTTTCCCATTATTTATTTCCAGCAGACTGATCTAAGTTGACTCAGATTGCCGGAAAAAGTGCAAATCAGCGTCAACGTCCCGCAAAGCTATGTGGGCAGTTGTGTGCAATCAAACTTGCGCGCGCCGTGCTTTATATCGTGCAACCATGGTCATCAGCGCCTGGTAAATTAATCCCGCATACAAGCTCATCACGATCACCATGCCGATCTCTTTGCCCTGCGCCTGCCACGAAACAAACCACATAAAAATGCCCCACAACAGGGAAAACAGCAGCCAGCCTTTAACGAACTTGATTACACCTTTCATACCACCTCCTCAATCGTAAGCGCTGAAGATAGCGGTTTAGTCTTTAATGCACACCGCCGTCAGCACGTTAATGTTAACTGATTCAAACTTCTGCGAAAGGGAATGTAAACCAGCGATGGTGTAGACTATTGCGCACGCGTGGCATATCGCCATTGGTGCATTTATGTTTGAATTCCCGCCAACACTGTCCGACATGTGGTTGAAATGAATTATTTAAGCAAGATTCAAAGTTTTATTGAGAGCAACACGGTGCTGTCGGCCGCCTTTAGTCTGGTATTACTGATGTTTGCCGGCATGATCGCCCATCTAATCTGTAAATTCTTTATTGTAAAGGTGGTGAGGAAGGTGTTCTTCAGCACGCACAAGAATCAGGTGCCGCTGGATAAAGACGTCAGGCTGTCGGAGAAGCTCTCTAACTTTATCCCGGTGATCACGGTTTATTATCTGCTGCAATTTATGCCGGATTTACCAGAGCATCTGTTGATCGCGATAAAGACCATCTGCGGTATTCTGTTCTTCGTCTATTTATCGCTGTTTTTTACCGAAGTGCTGGAGATCGTTAATAACTCCTATTCGAAAAAAGCTAAACGCAAGAATCACTCGATCAAAGGTTATATTCAGGTCGGCAAGATTCTGGTGCACATTATTTCGGCGATCATGATTCTGGCGATTATGTCGAATAAATCGCCAGTGATTATTATCTCGAGTTTGGGAGCGGTAGCTGCGGTGTTGATGTTGGTGTTCCAGCACACGCTGATGTCGCTGGTGGCCAATATTCAGGTGTCCTCAAACGATGTGTTGCAACTCGGTGACTGGATTGAGATGCCGGATAACGGTATCAGCGGCGAAGTGATCGATATCGCGCTGCATACCATCACCATTCGCAACTGGGACAATACGCTGTCGCGCATCCCAACCAAAAATTTCCTCACTGAAACCTACACCAACTGGCAGGCGATGTTCTCCTCCGGCGCGCGACGCATTATGCGCAGTTTCCATCTTGATCAAATGTCGATACGCTTTCTCGATCACGATATGGTGCAGCAGATGAGCCAAATTCGCGGTGTCAGTGAGCAACTTTCGGCGCTGATGGATGGTCGCGACAGCAATGCAGTGGGCGAACGCTGGTTTGCCGAAAACGGCATCACCAATCTGACGGTGTTTCGTAAGTACCTGACGGCGTGGCTGTCACAGCGCGACGATATCAAGAAAGATATGTATATCGTGGTGCGCGCCATGAAGCCCTCGCCAGAGGGCTTGCCGGTGGAAGTTTATTGCTTCACCTCGTCAGTGCTGTGGGTGGATTACGAGGATTCTCAATCAGCCATTTTTGAGTATATCTACGCGATTGTCGGTCACTTCTCGCTGCGGATGTATCAGCAGCCGGGCGGCAGCGATTTTTGGCGGCTGTCGCAGGAGCGAGCTCAGGTGGCAAAATCCAATGAGCAGCACGTCGATTAATGCAATAAAAAACGGGAGCCAGTGGTTCCCGTTTCTTTAATATTCGTAAACCAATGGCTTTCGCTAATGACATGTTGGTGAGGACGATGATTTTACGACTTTATTTGTTGTGAGCCTCCATGTAAAATTCCCCACTATTTTTAAAATAATGATGTCCTCATGGCTAACATTTCACTATGTTGAAATTATTCTCACGGTTTTTATCAGTTGGCATCATTAACACCTTGATCCATTGGATGGTGTTTGCAGCCCTGTATTCTCTGAATACCCGCCAATGGCTGGCTAATCTGTTGGCTTTCATTGTCGCCGTAACATTTTCATTTTTTGCTAACGCACGCTGGACGTTTAAAGCCGAAGCGACAACCTTTCGCTATGTCATCTTTGTCGCTTTTATGGGCATGATGGCCGCAGGTATTGGCAGCTTCGCCGATCATACGCATATTAATCCGATTATTACGCTTATTTCATTTTCCATCATAAGTCTGATATTCGGCTTCATTTATTCAAACTTTATTGTTTTTAGGGTGAAAAAATGAAAATTTCTCTGGTGGTGCCTGTCTTTAACGAAGAAGATGCAATACCTGTTTTTTACCGGACCGTTAAAGAAAAACTTTCTTCTTACAATCTTGAAATCATCTTTATTAATGATGGCAGTACTGATAGCACAGAGCAGATTATTAAATCGATTCAGAATAATGACGAATCTGTATTAGTCATCAATTTTATTCGTAACTTTGGTAAAGAAGCCGCGCTGCTCGCTGGACTTGAACATGCTAGTGGTGATGCAGTCATTCCGGTTGATGTTGATCTTCAGGATCCCATTGAAGTCATTCCTTTGCTGATAAATAAATGGCAAGAAGGTTGGCCGATTGTATTGGCCAAGCGCAATGATAGACGTAGCGATAGTCGTTTTAAGCGAAAAACCGCTGCATGGTTTTACAAGTTACACAATAAAATCAGCTCACCAAAATTAGAAGAAAATGTTGGCGACTTTCGTTTACTTTCTCGCGCAACTGTCGAAAACATTAAGCAATTGCAGGAACGCAATCTGTTTATGAAAGGTCTTCTAAGTTGGGTGGAAGGTGATTCTGCCATCGTTGAATATAGCCGCCCCGCGCGTATTGCCGGAGAGGCAAAATTTAATGGATGGCGACTTTGGAATCTGGCTCTTGAAGGGCTGACCAGCTTTTCAACATTTCCGCTCAGAGTGTGGACCTATATAGGTTTTTTTGTCGCGTTCTTGTCGTTCGTTTATGGCGCATGGATGATTATTGATAAAATAATATGGGGAAATCCTGTTGCCGGATATCCGTCACTATTGGTTTCAATACTCTTTTTAGGTGGAATTCAGTTGATAGGAATAGGTGTATTAGGTGAATATATTGGCAGGATATATATTGAAACCAAACATAGACCTCGATATATAAAAAAGGAATCAAATGACTAATATAGTCTGCAATAACTTTAAAATTTATGTTTTATTTGCCGTGGCCTTGCTCGCCAGTTATAGCCCTGTTTTTCTCTCGAGCTATGCTTTTTCGGATGATTGGTACTATCTGTTCAGCTCTCAGACTGATCCAGCCAGCATTTTTAAATGGGATGTTCTTTCAGGAAGGCCTGCCTACGGCGGTTTGCGCTATTTACTCTCATTCTTTATATCCAGCGTGGACTCGTTAATACTGTTAAGACTGCTATCCGTTTCTTCTCTTATCATACTATGCTGTTACTTTTACAAATTTATCTCTGTTAGCAACATCCTCAAAAATACTTTGCAGAGAGTGATATTCTCATTAACGATCTGTTTGCTGCCCTCTTTCCAGGTATTCAACTCGTGGTCAGTGTGTTTTCCTTTTGTCTCCTCGATTATTCTTGCTGGATTGAGTTACTCAGCGCTAACAACATTGCGCGGCGTTTCAGGGGTTATGTTATCAGCATTGCTGATCACCTTCTCCTTCGCTATTTACCAGCCCACTGCAATGTGTTTCCTTTTTTTTGCATTTTTGGATACTTGCCTAACTTCCAAAAAAATCGAGAAAAAGAAACTCATTCGTACTTTCGCAATGATTTTCTTTGGTATGTTGATGGCATTAGTATTAGCTAAAGCCATTCCGCTCCTGTTATTCAGCGAGACACTTTCAAGAAGTAACATCACCATTGATCTTATAGGAAAGATTAAATGGTTCTTTGTAGAACCATTAAAAAATGCCATCTGTAATTTTGACACCGGCAGAAAAGCACTCTCGATCATCATATCGCTAGGTTTTATCTTGATCGGATTGAAAAACATTAGTGAGAATGGCAAAGAAAAAGTATTTTTATCTTTCCTCTTTGCTATTGCAGCAATGACACCAAACTTGCTGGTGACAGAGAGTTGGGCGGCCTACCGTACTATCAGTGCGCTCTCGCTAATTACCACTTCTTGTTTCCTTATCGGACTATTCTTTGTTATCGATAAAATAAAATACTCAGTATTCATTTATCTTTTGCTTCCTGTTGCTGCAGGATGGCTTGCAGCCAGCAACATTAAAGAGGGGTTTTCTTCGCCTCAGCAAAAAGAGTATGCACTTTTACAGGCCGAAATCACTAAAGTGGTGCCAAAAGATTTCGATGGCACTCTTTACTACCGATTGAATAGTGAGAATTTGCCAAAAATTGCAAAATCATCGAAATATGATGAGTTTGGTTCTTTATCTTTAGGCATGCCGTGGACGTTTGCGGGTATGGCATACACCGTAAAGAAAGAAGCAGGTATGAATTTCACTCTTACGGAATCGCCAGTGATCACCGGAAACGACAACTGCGCAGGCAAGTGCATTATTATTGATGCTCAATCCGTACTGGCAATGAAATAAATTCTTAGCTGTAATAGTCGCTAATTTTAGAGCAAAAAAACGGGAGCCATTGGCTCCCGTTATGCTTTCTGCCTCAGTGGCAAATTACATGTTGTTGATGATCGCGTCACCAAACTCTGAACATTTCAGCAGTTTAGCTCCGTCCATCAGACGTTCGAAATCGTAGGTCACGGTTTTGTTAGCGATAGCGCCTTCAACACCTTTAACGATCAGGTCAGCCGCTTCGAACCACTCCAGGTGACGCAGCATTACCTTGCAAAAAATAACA
Source organism: Pantoea sp. CTOTU46764 (assembly GCF_031974595.1). Lineage (NCBI taxonomy): Bacteria > Pseudomonadati > Pseudomonadota > Gammaproteobacteria > Enterobacterales > Erwiniaceae > Pantoea > Pantoea sp. CTOTU46764. Next base: position 26,964 of record NZ_DALYOQ010000016.1, read on the forward strand.
TAAGCATCTGAATATAATTGAATTTTCCCTATTTTAATAATCGTAAATGATTACTTTTGGCTTTGAGATTAATCCTTATAAATCATAGATATGATTATAGTTTTGCAGAATAAATTTACCGCTTCGCTAGCTATTTTTAAGAGCGAGTCTATTTTCAATAAGTCGCTCTTACTTCCCTGTATTGACGACTCAACTCCATTGGAAATGTTTTGCACAGGATAGTGCAAGCCCGGTTAGCCACCACTACCGGGCTTTTCTTTATCAAAATGGCGCCTCATCGTCTGTGTTCAAGGTTGTAACCTCATGCGTCACCACTCCCACCACCGCTATATCTTCCAGCAGGTCATCCATCAGGAATGCGCCATCGTCGGTAATAAGTCGCCGCGGATGAATCATGATCATCGCCCACTCATACATGCCTGACATATCGATCAGCACCGTGTCACCATTTACCGGGTAACGCTGCTTATCGATTATGCACCTGCGGCCATTGAGCTCGACCATGCTGGAAGTCTCACGCGTAGACAGGATGTGCTGCAGCGGCTGAAGCAGAAACGTTACTTCGCCACTGGCAGGTCCGACAGTCTGGTGGTGTATGCCGGAGACAACATTTCGCGCTTCATCTCCCAGGATTTCTGAATACCCTGTCCTGCAAACCATAATTTCCCCTTCCCGCTCTGGTTGAGACCGTCAACGACACGCATCAGCGATTCGCTGTTAGCCTGTGGCTTGAATTCATCAAAGAGATTGAGCTGTGACACGCCCTGACTGTAAAAGTCGCCCAGCATCACGCCTGCTTTCATATACCGGCAACCGTCGCGCCATATGTGGTCGAGCCCCTGCATGGCAACGCGTATTATTTCTCGCGTGTCATTTGTTGGAGTTAGGAGTCTGCCCATGGCCTGGTTGCCATAGAACACTTCACCTTCTGCATGTGGGCTTGTTCGGACGAAGACAGCTACCTGACTGCAATACTGGCGTTCTCGCCTCAGCTTCTCAGCAGCGCGTTCTGCGTACGAGCAAACCGCCTGCCTCATGTCCTCGTATTCAGTAATGCGCGAACCAAACGAACGTGAGCAGACAATCTGCTGCTTAGTCGGCGCGAACTCTTCCAGCTCGAGGCATGGCTCGCCGCGCAGCTCGCGGATGGTTCTTTCCATTACGACAGTGAAGTTATCGCGCATCAGCTTTATGGGGCTGTCCGCTAAATCCAGGGCTGTATTCACGCCCATTATTTTTAGCCGTTTGGCGATTCTCTTTCCGACGCCCCATACATCCTCAACGTCAATCAGCGCCATAAGTTTTCGCTGGCGCCCAACGTCCGACAGGTCAAGAACACCGCCGGTCTTCGTCCACTTTTTGGCAGCGTGGTTAGCCAGTTTCGCCAGCGTCTTTGTCTGTGCGATACCAACACCAACAGTGAGGTGCGCCTCCTGCTTTATTCGCGCTCTCACCTTTCGGCCGAGTTCATCGAATGACTGCAGTCTGTCCAGTCCGGTGACGTCCATGAATGCCTCATCGATCGAATAGACCTCAACCGAAGGCGCCATATCTTCGAGTATGGTCATCACCCGGTTGCTCATGTCGGCGTACAGCGCATAGTTGCTGCTGAACACGTGAATCTTGTGCCGGCGGATTTCGTCCTTTAGCTTGAAGTAAGGCGCACCCATCGGGATTTTCAGCTCTTTCACTTCAGCGCTGCGGGCGATAACACAACCGTCGTTGTTGCTGAGCACCAGAACCGGCTTACCGCGCAAATCAGGCCTGAACACCGTCTCGCAGCTGGCGTAAAACGAGTTCACGTCAACGAGCGCAAACATCACATGCCGCCGTTTGGATTGAAAACCTGAAAGGTGCGCTCATCGCCATCAGCCGTTGAAATGTCACGGAAGGTCGTCGTGTGCATCTCTATCCAGCTATTGGCGGCGCGAAGCGTGTAATGCCAGTTCAGCCGTTCCAGTTCGCTCACAAAGTCGAGCGTGCTGATAGTGAAGCGGCCTGAGGCATCTCGCTTCATAGCCTGCTTAAAGGCCATCCTAATTTCGTAGTCGCGGGGCATGGTCATCTCCCTCCCTGATGGATGCTGTATATAAATACAGTAATATCGATCGGTAGGATCGATCAAGTCGATTGATGATGGTTTTTAGGAAGGGATTGGCGCGGAAGGATTTTTAGGTGGGCGACAATGCCGCCCGGCTGGTGTCAGCGTTCAAGCAGATGCAGGGCGATGTCTCTGGCTATGTTGGGCTCTTGGTTTGATTCACCGAGAATCACTTGCATCAGAGCATCTCTCGATAGCTGACGCTTCTCTGCAAGAATGGTTATCGCAGCTTCGCCGATTATGCGAGCCACTTCATGTTGAGCCTCTTTGTTGAGTAGGTTTTCCATAACGCCTCCTTGGTCTGCAGTTCTAACGTGCGCCTGCAGCAAGGTGATCACATGAGAAACGGCTCAAATAGTCTAACCTCAAGGTTAAACCCGCAGCCTGCATGAAGATGGACGCGGTATTAAGCTGCCCCGTCGCCGGGGCTTTTTTATGCGTCCAGACCATCTATAGCTTTCAAGCGTTGCTGCAATTCTGATATCACTGAGTTTTGGTTATCAATAACTCCTGATAGCTCTTTTATCGCCTCTACCAACAAACCAACTGTATCACCGTACGCCACACCGAGTGCATCAGGGATGATTTCTCCCTTTTTCATACCATTAATGTTGCTCTGGAGGGTGTAAGGACCCATGACAGATACGGCCTCAGGCAGTACGGCCTGCAAATCCTGAGCTATAAGCCCCGTGAATTTTGATCCATCCCTGTTACCCGTGTAACCTGTGAGCGATTTGACTTTGGCTAAGGCATTATCAATAGCTTTCAAGTCTGACTTGAATCTTTTATCAGAGCTATTCTGCCAGGTTCCGTTTATAGCATATGCGTTTCCGTCACTACGGAACTGCCAGTATTTTGACGTGTTCGAACCCGAGTCATAATTGCTGATAGTTGTCTGTGAGAACTGTCCATTATTCAGTTCAGGAAAAATACTCGATCGGATTGTTGTTCCATTCTGATCTACTATAGTCCCCTGATAAAGCAAACCGCCATTTACTAGCGTACCGCTGACCGAAGTAATCGTCTTTCTGACAATTGTTTCACTTGTCAACGTCCCGCCCGTTTTGTTATTTATTGTTCCAAGTCTTGAATCATTTCCCTGGGCGAATGTATTAGCTGCTGTCCCGAATGGAGATGCACTACCAGTACCGCCCTTATTTATAGAGAGGGGCCCATTAAATGTTGCTAGTTCACCTAATCCAAGATTAGTGCGAGCTGTTGATTTGTCTGTCAGATCATTAAGGTTCTGCGCCTTATCAAGCTTGTTTCCAAACTGTGTTGACATGTAGCCCCAGCTTGGACCGGTAAAAGTGGTACGATCCGGGCGCGTTACAGTTACAGATTGATCTCCACTGTAAATTTTCTGCCAGTTCTGGAAATCAAGAATGCGCCCGCGCGCAACCTGTGCGAAGTCGTTCAGGATTTTTTGTGTGATAGCCACCTGCATTGATGCCGGAACAGCATTCCACGCAAGGCCTGATGTAGTTGGACCATCGAAAGCAATTGAAAGAGTTAACTGTGTGTTTGATGTTACGGACGAAACCACCAGCGTGTAAGGTGCGCTGCCCACTGTGACGTAAACGAAGTCACCTTGCTTAAGCTCAGTAGTAAAGCTTGTTCCTGTGCCGGTTACAGCATTAGAACCGTTCGTTAAAGCGATAGTGCCTACTGGCATAGTTTTCTCCGGGCGTAAAAAAGCCCGGCACATTTGGCCGGGCTATATCAATGTGATGTTCAGTTCGCTTTGAAAATTACTTTAAGTGAAACGTCTTTTTGGGGCTTACCCTCTGGGTAACGCCACAATGAAACCTGCCTCTTCACGCTTCGATCAAAAACATATTCTGGATCAGCGCTGATAAGGCGAATATTTTCCGTTCTTCCGCTACTGCTTACGTCATAAAGCACGTTAACCTCTCCGCCAATACGGAGTTTTTCCGGTCGATCAGGATATGAGATTACGTTTGCGGCATTAGCCAAGGATGAAAATAATATAATAGATAAGAAAATAAGTTTGCGCATGCTGCCCTCCAGAATTATGGTATAACAGCGCCATTTTGAAATTGGTTCAAATCGTGAAAACGATCTTTGGGATCAAATTTACTTATGTCAGGTTGGGTAGGATTGCGTATGGAATCCTTAAACCATATGGTTTGAAAGAAGATGCCCAAGTATTCTGCAATTTACTCACCCACTGGCATTGCAGAACCCCACCAGAAAACCTGAAGTAAATACCCGAGTATCCAGTGTTAGTTCCTCCATCATCAAAAATATTCCCATACGCAAGAGCACTGGAAAGGATATATGTATTGGTCCCGATATTTTGAGAATAAACAGCATTATCTAAATCATAGTTTGCCGGGATGTCAAAGAAGCCAAGTATGCGAGGAATCTTTGCAGCCATAACGGCTGACCAGATCAGCTCACCTGCAGCATTGAATACATCTTTGTATCCGCTCTCTACGGGAATATCACTTCTCGTTCTTGCTACGATACCGGCATTAGCTGTCATCCAGTCACCTTGCCCGGCAAAGAAGAACCTTGATCCCTCGCTGGGCTTAAACCACTTGAGCGAACCATCATTTCCCGGCCTTGCTGTAACAAACCCCATATCAGTGGAATTACCAAGCTGACATTTAATATCGTAATAACCTATGTCAGTTAAATTTGAATAACCTATGGTATCTCTGAAGTATGTGCCCTTATAATTGGAATCAATTACAAGTGCTCCAGCAGCATTAAATATTTGATATCCACTCATATGAAAGCGTACACGTCCAAAGTTAATGTTACAGATTTCGGGCCGCCAACTCTTATTACCTGCACCCCGCCATTAAGACATCGAGCCGCAAATTCATAACTATCCGCGCCTAATCCGGGTGTATTTGACTGAGCGCCTACGATTACTGCAAAGCAACCAATTAGAGTAGAACCGGAGAAAGGCACAAATAATTGAGCAGCGTTCGTATCGATTGAAGCAGACGCTCTGCCTAAATAACGTGTGTTGTAATCGCCTATATCAACCACCATTTTACCGGTGGCATCCCAGCATTGCAGTCCTGCGGGCATACATTCTCCTTACCAGAGCCCTTCCCTGATGCGTAATGTTCCATTTCCGTCGTAAGTTAATTTGAGAACACCACTATCAAGCACTCTCCCTGCACCATTAGCCGCATTTCTTTCAAATAATCCAGACTTATCCAAACGCCAGCCAGCAGAACCAGAAACGAAGTTGTTGGACTGAATAAAGCTGCCGATCATGGCATTCTCTATCCATCCCTCACCGATGAACGCCTGATTAATCAGTACCTGACCATTTCTGATGATGAATGGTGAAAACACGTTATTGCCGCTGCCGCTTGCCACAACAAACTGATTGGCGTTTACAGCAAAGCGCGTGACCACTTCGGTTCCGTTAATGGTGACAGCGACAGACATGCCTGCGTCGTAATTGGTTCCGCCGTACTTGATGCCCGCTTTCAACGTGTAGATTGCTGAGCCGCCGGACGCATCTGCATACGCTGTCATCTTCTCGGAGATAGCCGCCTGCTGCTGATCGAACTGCGCAACAACATCCGTCCGTAACTCGGCAACTGATTTTTCAGCGTCCGCGGCCACTTTCTGCGCCTGGAGAATGCCAGCAGAGTTTTCACCAAAATTAGCCCACTGCTGATCAACGTGGTCGTAGTTAGCGAGAATGTCTTCCGCCAGTGCTTTCGGATCGGTAATTATCGGATCAAGCAACGCCTGACCATCTGGCGATTCAATAAATTCCTGGAATGAATCACCGATCAGGTCGTTGGCATTGGTATTGCTGGCCCCTTCGACAAATCCGGTCCAGTCACCTTTATTGCCGATTTTGTCTATCAGGCGCGCGCGGTACCAGCGGCGTATACCGGCAGGCATCGGCCCGTGCTGATAGCTGACGCCTGGATATGGAACGTTAGCCAGGAACAGCGGATTCATGCCGTCTGCGGTAGTCGCTACTTCAATCTCGGTATAAGCCGTGTCACCAGAGCCAGCCGGGAAGCCCCACTGGATGTTGATGGCCCACACCACATCTGTTGTCGCGATCAGGCTAACCGGCGTTCCCGGCTTGCCAATCTTGCCAGACAGCGTTGTTGACTGCGCATAGCCCCACGGTGATGAAACGTCCACCGCATTGACGGCGCGAACACGCACGTCATAAATACCGGCATAGATGCCAGCGACGGTGAAACCCTTTGCGCTCTGCTGGCCGACGTTTACCCAGTCGCCGTTATCCTTACGCCACTGCGCAACATAGCTGATAGCGTTTGGCACCGAGTCCCACGTCACCTGCATGCAGGCAACATTCAGCCCCTGCTCAACGTAATCAACCTGCGAAATCACCACGTTTTCTGGCTTATTCATGACGCCAGGCGGAGTGATGGTAATCGGTGGCGGGTCGATTTTTACTCCGTCATCGATATAGCGGTATTTGTTTGGGTCATGTTGAACGCCGCCAACGGTGAAAGTGCCGTCATCATTGGTCGAGATCGACGTTACACGGAAATACTGAATCGCAAGGTTGTCACTGTCGATCGCCCATACCGCGCCAGCAACAGGAGTCTGGCTATATGCCGTGCTGACGCGTACCGTTTTTTTATCCGCGCTGACTGAAGCAATGGTTCGTGTCTGCGCAATGCCGTCCGGGAGATTGAGCACCAGACGATCGCCGGCAGCGTAATCAATAGTCCTGTCCAGCGTGATATTGAGTCCGCTAACCGCGCTGATTCGTCCGCCATTCTGTTTACCCGCGCGGAAAGCATCTGCCACGCCGATGATTTTAGCCGGCAGAGGAATAAAGCCATCCAGACCAACGTTAAATGAGATGGTCCCGTCTTTAGCGTTGGAGAGAATTGCCCAGCGCCCACGACGGTGTGCCTCGCTCTGTGAGGTGCAGCCAATCGCGGTGATCTTGCTTTCGTTGACGTCATAGCGCTGAACTAAATCAGGCTCGTAAACGCCTTCAACGGTATCTGAATAGTGGTTTTGTGGATCGGACCAGCTAACCTGGCAAGAGGTATAGCGGTTTTTGTAAGAACCACCGCCGTAAGTGAACAGACCATCAACGACATTGGCGCAGTGATACACCCAGTCAACATCATCCTGCGGAACGTCGGCATTCACGAATATTTGATTGTTGCCCCAGAACGTGATGCCGCGAAACACCGCCGCAATGTCCTTGAGAACGGTGTAAGCGTCCTGCTGGCTCTGAATGAATACGTTGCAGGTGAAACGCGGCTCTGTGCCGCCAGCCCCATCTGAAACCTTCTGATCGCAATACTGCGCGATAGTATACAGTTCCCACTTATCAATCATGGAGGCATCGACACGGTTGCCCATGCCGTAAATCTCATCCAGCACCAGATCGTAAAATATCCAGGCCGGGTTATCAGTCCACGCAAGTTTGAAATCACCCAGCCAGTTCCCGCTATACGTGCGGCTGATTGGGTCATACGTGGTTGGAACGCGGATCAGCTTGCCTTTAGGCTTGCAGGTGATTTTCGGTGCGCTGCCGTTGAACTGGCTTGAATCCAGCTCGACGTAAAGCAGTGCGGTATTCGGGTAGCGTAATTTGCTGTCGATTACCTCCGCGAATGAAAACACCTTGAAGGCGTTCATCAGCTTCGTTGAGGTTGAGTCGGCGGTGATCCTGCGCACGCGGATTGACCATCCGGTCGTGGCTTTGGGCAAATTAATACGGTGATCGCGCTGATATTCGGAAGTGGTTTTCCCATCGAATGTACCGCTCACAACCTGAACGTAAGCGCTGCCGTCGGTTGAAAGGTCAATCGCATACTGCGTCACTGTTCCGACCATGTCACCATTGTCTTTATACAGGTAATGCAGCGGCAGACTCAGCTTGATACGCACAGCATCGAGAGACAGGTTGCTGAACTGGCGAATCCACGGTGCGGTAGTAGATACCTCGACGCCTACAGAAGATTCGTTATCAACCTCCGGCATGCCCTGAATGTATGACTGGTCCTGCGTACCCTTTCGAAAATCCCAGTTAACGCCTGTAAAGTTATAACCGCCGCTGTTGTTGGCAAGAGGTGTGTCATTGATATAGATTTCCTGTGCGGTAAGGTCGCCCTGAATTTCACCCTCGGAGATCGCCAGAAGCATCTTCAGCTTCGCAACTGAAAGCAGGTCATCTGGCTCTTCTACTGGCGTGTGAGCACTACCGCCGCCACCGCCCTTATATCCCTGAATTACGCGCGCACCCTGAAGAAGTTGCATATTGCACCCATAAAAAAAGCCACCCGGAGGTGGCTGAATTGCGAGGAGGTCTTATTGCTGGTCGCTGGAGAAGATTCCGGCGCTGATGATGGCTCCGCCAATCTCGCGCTGGCCGTACAGTACCGGTACCGGATAACCCATTGAGACGGTATTTACCGGCGCGCCGAAGGCATAGTTTGGCTGATTCTCCGTGCTGGATGCCGATCCGATGTTATAGCTGGGCTGTGGCGTCAGCATGCTGACTACACCGCCCAGCATCATGCTGATGCCGATGCCGGTTAAAATAGTTGTAGCCGTAATCGTTCCGGCAGCCATAGCCCCGGCATATAGTGCCAGCGATCCACCAGCGGTAAAGAATGCGGCCACCAGCGCGATCGCGCCGATAACGATTTGCAGAACGCCAGCCTGCTTGCTGCCTTCGATTACCTGGCTCATCCGGTATTCACTCGCGCCAGTGGACATGTCAAACTCTTCCAGCCCGATGTTTTTACCACCGCTGTAGAAAGCAAAACGCACCCCGTTGAGGTGCGCGTTAGATACGTACTTTTTGAATCCGGGTACCGATGCGCACATTGCCCTGAGCATTTCCCGCATGTCAGCAACGTGGAACTGGTGAACCTTGCCGAACTTTTTAGCCAGGCCACCAGAGAGCGTCATTTTCTTAAGCATCAAATAAGTCCTTGTGCCGCACGATGCGCACGGTGCGATCGCGGTAATATTTGCCGTAGGGAACACGCGCGGAGAGATTGCCGAAGCCGTGGTGCAGCATAATGTTGTCACCCAGATAAACCGCAGCGTGGTTTGTCACGGGAGCCTGTAAGCGCATCATGATGACGTCGCCAGGCTTCATGGATGCTGGGTCAACTTCGATAAAACCTTCAGCCTGCCAGTTGTCGTCATAGCGGCATTCTTTGCCATCAATCCACCACTCGTAATCGACCGACCAGTTCCCCAGCGTGATGCCATGCGTTTGCTGAAAGTAATCCATCACGAGCGTCCAGCAGTCGGCGTGACCGAGCACCCACTGACGGCCCGCCAGCTCTCTTTCACCTCGCGGAGAAATGGTGCAGAAGTCACACTCCGGCCAGGACATGATCCCCCATTCAACGCCTGAGTGATCGCACTGGATGCGGTCCATTTCAGAGGGGATGAGCTGCACAACATCCGGGTGAGAGTGAATAATCATCAGCACGTCGCCCTGTGCTTCCGCCGCCTGCAGGTCATCGTCTGCCATCGTGAAGCTTTCGGTTGGCGTATCTGAAATATTTCGGCAGCGGACATATTCCTGAGCACGGCCAATCTGCACGACGACCCCGCAGGCCTCGCGCGGATATTCCGCCTCTACGTGCTCACGTATGGCATTCATGATTTTTTTACGCATGATTATTTGCCCTGCAGGTTTGCCGCCGGAAACCCGCCAAAGGAAAGCGCGTTTTCTGCACCAAAGCGAAGACGGCAGTCACTCAGCTTACCGCCGCACACATCAAGTCCGGGGTTGTCGGTTGGCGTACCGTCTTTGAGGAAGTATCTATTACCGGCGTAATCGCATCCGGTGCCGGTTCGGTACCAGCCGCGCATGCACCAGGTGCAGACCGGTGTGATCTGCCGGGATGGGAGCTGCAGGCTCTGAACGTCGAACGGCGAACACAGTTCAAAATCAACCTGCGCGCGCGTTTCCTGACTTTTGGCATTCACATAGAAAAGCTGAACGCGTTCATCGCTGGGGCTGGCGTTAGGATTGCCAGCGGTCCAGTTTGCCGCGTCCAGATATTTAGCAAGCGTGGTGTGAATCTTCACCTTCGCTTTAACCAAATCATCGAACTGAAGGCACAGCGCCGTGACGTAGTTTCCGATGTTGCCAACGGAAAGCGTCGGAGTAGGCTGCGAGCCGGTGCTCGACAGCTCCATGCCTTTCAGCTCGTAGGGATAGGGATCGTACTGGTTACCCTGCCAGATGATGGCGGGTAGGTTTTCCGCAGCAAATGCAGCCCAGCCATCAGTCGCAATATTGTGTGCATGAAATCGCAGGATGTTTTCCATCCCGAACGCCGTGCCGTCTATTTCGATGAGCTGAACCAGTTGGCCCGGTTCAAGTTGCTGTATGTCCTGAGTGAAGCTCATATTTCGCCCATAAAAAAAGGGCACCGAAGTGCCCTGTTAAGGTTTATGGCTACGGCCCGAAAGCCTGCTCGAAGGTGAAAGCTATGTCGCAGAATCCTTTCTTCGGGAAGGTGGGGTTAATTGAATCGAATTTGACGCGGTAAAGATTTTTTTCGCCCCAAGGATTAGTCCACCAGAAAGACTTTGTTACGTGCTGCTTGAGAAACGCCCGGACCTGCGACATGTCTTCAAGCTTACCGTTACAGGATAATGACCATGATTGAGCGTCGCTATTAATCCCGTTCTCAGCGATTTGCTCATAACCATCACCGAACTTTGCCTGATAAACAGACTTGGTGATTTGCTCGCTGGCACCGATCCGGACACACCAGTTAAACGTATAAATTGCCATGTGCCGTTATCCTTTTCTGTAGAGAAGGCCACCCGGTGACATCTCTTTTCTCAGGCGATCGGTGATGGTCTGCTGGATAATTCCTGTCATCTGCGTTGCAACACCGGCTGTGCCGGTTGCTCCTGCCTGAGCCTGACCGTCACCCTGCATGATGGATACCGGCGCATCCACCTGAATGACCGTATTGCCGTTACCGGTGGCGCGATTCACGCCAGATGAAAACTGGCGGCTACCGGGTATATCACCCACATAACCGCCGTTTGCATAACCGCGCATCATGTCGTAGAGATTCGCAACGCCGATGCGCTCAGTCGCTTCTTTGGTGAAGACAAATTCACCCTTATGAACAACGCCAGCCGGGTCGTGCTTACCGCCGCTGCCGGTGTAACCGCCATCAGCGTAAGCCGTGTAGCTCGTCGGCATGCCCATCGCGCCCACGTTACCGGATGTCGAAGCACCAGAACTTGCTGCTCCGGCTGCGGCACCGCCGAGGCTTCCGGCAAGTGAACCGAAAATCCCGCTCACCGTGTTAACCAGCGCCATCTGCAATGCGACTTTGGCAATCGTCTGGAGAACTGAAACACCCCAGCTTTTCCAGTCCGCTTTGCTTCCGACCAGCATGGCGGACATATTATCCATCGCGCTATCAAGCGTTGAGGTGACGCCGGAAGATACCGCACCCGAAACGTTGCTGGCGCTTTCAAGCCAGTTTTCATAGCCTTTTGAAACGCCGTTAAGCCAGTTGGACTCTGAAGCTGCAATGGCCTGGTATTTCTTATCGAGCGCATCAAGGGCCTGCTGACGGGCTGCAATAGCCGCCGAACCTTTATCCGTTTTGTCGAATACCCGTTCGACCTGCTGCTGATCATCGTATCGGCTCCGCTGACGATCGCTCATTCCTGCGGTATCGGTAGTCTGCGCTGCGTCATCACGGTATTTACGGGCGGCATCGGTCAAATCCTTGAGTGCTTCGGTTTGTTCACGCTGCTTGCGCACGTTCTCTTCAGCTCGTTGCGTCCAGGTGGCAAGCTCTGCCGAATTATCCCGGATAGCTTTGCGTTGCTCTTCCGTCCACTTAGCGCCGGTCTGATGCGACGCCGCGTAGAGTTCAGATGCTTTTTCACCTTCGGTAGCGCGAACCTTCTGCACTTCAATGGCAACGCTAAGGTCGGCCATTTTACGCGCATAGTTTTCTGACTGCTGCGCCGCTGCCCGCTCCTCCTTCCCCTGCTCACTGACAGCCTTTTTACCTTCACGCAGCGACTTGTTCAGGTCTTCCTGTTTCTGCCAGGCCTGTACGGTGTTGCTGATGAATTTCTGCCGCGCCTCGGTATATTCAGGCGTGTTGGTCATCCCGGCATCATCAGCGGAATATTCCGCCTGACGCCTTACGCGATCAGCACCTGAGAGACCAGCCAGTTCGTTTTCACGCCCGGACTTCTGCAGCAAATCAGCCTGTTTCGACGTGAGCTGAGCCGAGGGAATACGGAAAGGTGCGTTTGCCAGATTGGTTCGGGTGGCAAGCAATTCATTGCCAAGCGACAGCAGGCGGTTAAATTCCGTGTGCTGGCCGTTCATCATCAGCAGCGACTGATAAGCCGTGTTTTGCTGAGCGGCCTGCTGCCTGATTAAATCCACGCGGCGTGTTTCAAGCACCTCCAGCACAGACTGAACTTCCTGTGACTTCTCCTGCATCTGGTTAAGTCGCGCCTGCTCGACTGCCAGTTCAGAAGTAGCCTGCTGCATGCCGGTCGATACCTCTTCAACGCTCGTCAGATAGTTGATGAGGAAACCGCCAACTGAGGGGCCCGGGCTTGCCATTATCTGCTGATAGCCCTGAATCTGCGTTTTGAGCTTATCAACCTTCGCGGCTTGTTCGTCAATTAACCGGTTCTGCTCGGTCATCGACGTGCGGGTTTTGGTCTGCGTGTCGGAAACTTCCGGCAGGCTCATACCCGGTGCGGCCTTTCTCACATCATCCAGCGTTTCGATATACGCGCGCGCTGATTCCCGCGCCTGCTCCTGCCGCTGATACATGGTGTACCAGGCAGCTGCACCCAGCATCAGCAGGCCGGGAATGCCGCCTACCAGACCCAGCACTCCGCTGGTAAGCCGCGAACCCACTGATGTGATGCTGTTCAGTCGTTCCTGCGCGGCAGCTCGCGCATTCACATTACGCGTAAGAACTGCCTGCGTTGCGGCCAGACGGCGCTCAGCCGCTTCCTGTGTCGCGGTTCCTCTCGCTGCTACAACAGCCTGCTGCGCACGATAAACAGCCGCCCGGGCTCTTGCAGTTGAAATCTGTGTGCCCCGGATTTGAGCCTGCGTCAGCGCTACTTCGCTCTTATACGCCGTTACGATACCGGCAGAAGCAGAGATTGCACCCGATGCCATGCCGCCAAAGAATTTAGCGGCACCGACAGCAACCAGCGCACCGGCGACCGTAGCCACCGAATCAATATTTTTTGCCACACCTTCCAGCACGCCAGAGAGTGACGCCGTGACGCCGGAGGTAGTATTCGCCTCACCTACCCACTGCTGGAAGGCGTTCTGCACTTTAGTAACCGAGCCTGAGACCGATTCAGGCAGGGATGAGAATTCGCCGCGCAGCTTGTCGAGCTGACTGGTCAGCGCAGGTACCACTTTATCAATGGTTAGCTGACCCTGATCGGCCATTGCTTTCAGGTCTTTTCGCGCGACGCCCATGCCGGCAGCAAGCGCACGAATAACACGATCGCCGGATTCGTTCACGGCGTTGAATTCTTCGCCGCGCAATACGCCCTGTGCAAGCGCCTGGCTGAACTGCGTGATAACTGAGCTGCTTTCCTCAGCGCTGGCACCCGAAAGCTTCAGGCCGGTAGACACCGCCTCTGTTACCTTCAGTACTTCCTGCGCGCTGTAGCCAAACTCACGCATGGATGCAGCGGAGCGTGAGTAGAGATTGGCGTTGTCGTCGAAAGCGGTACCGGTGCGCTGGCTGATATCCATCAGCGATTTCTGCACGGTGGCAAACTCACTGGTAGACTGCGAAGCCTGCTTGAGTCGCGCGTTAACCGCGTTCCAGTTATCGGCCAGCTCAATAAGATGACCTGCTGCAAACGCACCGGCAAAGACGCCCGTCATCTCCAGCGCGGTCTCTTTCGTGGAAACCAGCTGCTCGTTCAGCTCCTGAATTGCACGCTGACTTTCGCGCGCGGCCACAGCGGCACGACGCCCGCCCTGTTCCATCGTACGGTAATAATCGGCACCCATTCTTGATGCACGCGCAATCTCGGACTGGAAAGAACTGGAGTTCGCAGAGATTTTGATAATGAGTTCGCGCAGCGTTGCCATATTTCACCCATGAAAAAACCCGCCGTAGCGGGTTAGTTTATTTAGCTGATATTTACTGGCAGATCGTTTGGAAGTTCGCTAGTGCTTTTTCGTCCTCGTTGTCTGCTATCTTGACCGGGCCGTGATTAATTAACTCACCATCTTTGGTATTAATGTATACGTAGTAGTTTTTATAACCCGTATATCCGCCATAAGAGTTTTTAGCGTTGACCTTTCCGCATAGGTGTCCATCATTTTCACCTGATGGCTTGTAGCTTGATTCAAATTTGGCGCTGTCTGGATCTTTCAGGCTGTGCCTAACAACATCTTCGCCTAGTTTGATAAATTCTTTATCAGTAGGCTTGCAGGCTGTAAGAGAGCAGGCTAGTAAAACTGGCAATATAATACCTTTCATAAATCCTCCTTTTTTTCGGAGGTTAACAGCTGCCTCAAATATTTCATAGCCCCGCCATCCAGACTTCAAGGCCGCTGGTTTCTTTCTCTTCTTCTGCTTCGCCCCACTTCAGCTGCAGATCACTAATGGTTGTTTTAGCGCCCTGCGAATTCAGTACGGCAGCGGAAATCTGCGCAGCCTGAATATCACCACGAAAGTCTCCGATAGGGCTTAGGCGGTCATAGGCGATCCACATTTTCAGCTCACTGGCGCTGAGGGTTTCGCGAATTTCTTTGAGTGTTCGCCCAAAACGCAGCGCCAGAGTCATCATGAAGAAAGTCAGCGGCTCTTTTACTTTGCCTCTGCGGTTTCCTGCGATACGCCGAGCTTGAGCGCCTGATTCAGCAGACGGGTGTGCACCGGCCCATAAATTTCAGAAACAATCTGCTGATCTTCATCACTGAAAACAGGTGCACCGCTTTCATCGAGCAGGACGTCAATCAGCATCACGACGTCGGCGCTTTTGTTGCGAAGAAACGTTTCCTGCGGTGTCAGTGTTGGAGCTTCGACGCCTGCAGGTAACTCCAGCCCCATAATTTCGCGAAAGCGCATCCATGCCTCTCCGGACGGCTCACGCAGCATCACTTTTGCGTTATCCCATTCAGGGACGGTAATTACTTTTGAACGAAACCCTGACGATGGAGCAAGCGCCAGAGCGCGTAATGAAGCCGATGATGCGGTGGTTTTTTCGGTGTTTGACATTTCATATTCTCGGTGAGCGGGTTATTGCGGATAAAAGAAAAGCGGCCGGAGCCGCTTATGAACCTGAAGCAATAATTGGCTTCGGCTTGCCACGCACGCGCAGCGAGTAGGTAGCACCTACGACTGACGATGTGGCCGCAGACCAGGAGCTCTGACGCACTTCGACCAGCACATAAAAACCGTTGCCTGATGCGAAAACAACGCGCAGCGCGCGCAGCTCATCGTTTTCATAGGCGGTTTGCAGTGCCTGCTGAGCCTCTTCATCACCGACCCAGTTACGCGTAATGCTCATCTCAGCCGGAGCGGCGAGACCGTTGGTTTGCTCCTGTTCAGTGGAGCAAAGCGTGGTAACGTCAATGTCACCTTTCTGACCACCTGTGTAGCTGATCTCTTTTGTGGCGCAGGCAGCTTCCAGCCAGCTAACGCTGTTAGATGGAAAACCGGAGTCCGTAAAGTCTTCTGCACTTACTGGCGCGGCAGAGACGGCAAAAGTCATCCCCTTTGTTACTTCGTATTTGCTGCTCATATTTTCTCCAGACGTAAAAAAACCGGCTAATGCCGGTCATGATTGATGGGGTTGGTTATTGCTGGCTCTGAATTTCCAGCGTGGCGCGGTATAAGCCGGTGTCCGGCTCGTAGCCGTTCTCCTTTCTCATCTGCGAGAAGTCGAGAGGAGACAAAGCGTTAACTGCCTGTTCACGGATGCTTCTGGCCTCATCCGTAGTCAATGCGTACACATCAACCTGCAGCGTGCCGTTTTCTTCAGCCGGTCCGCATAACGTATCGCCATATGTTTCGCTGACGATTGTGAATACCACCCAGGGTGGTCTGACTGATGGCTCGCCCTCGGCATTCAGTGGGGCCACGTAGGGATAAACCTGACCACCAGCGAGCCCGCCAATTAGCGGGTAGATGTCGGATTCGGTCATTTGCTCAGCACCCCATCTATCGCTTTTAGCATTTCTGCAAACGAAGCTGCAGATGCTTCCTCCTTCTTACGATCATATGCCGGACGCACAAACGGTTTCGCTGGCATTTTAGAGGTGCCATTTTCAATAAAGCGCCAGTAAAAAGCGTTGTTTGGCGAGCTGGCTTTCGTAGTGGTATCGCTATTCCCCGTTTTAGGATTCACACCACGAATATGCACTCCAGCCACAGCTGTGCCCTGGGCACCTTTACCGAACAAAACAACAATGTTTCGCTTCAGCTTTCCGGTTTTCTCTGGCGCGTTATTTTCAACTTCATCAGCCAGAACCTCAGCGCCAGCCCTGACTGCCTGACGCAGCACCTGACGGTTTTCCGCTTTACTCAGTAATTCAAGATCGCGCGAAATATCGGATAACCCGGAGAAATCGAGATTGGTTGTTATCAATTTTCCACCCCCAGCCTGCATAAAATTTCTAGCTGACTGGTTCTCGCATCAGGTATTGGCTGCCCATTAACTTCCAGCACTTTTCCCTTAAACGGCCCCGTGAGACAAACCAGGCGGGATGATGCCGAAACATCGGTGCGATAACGAATCCATACTCTGATCGTGGCTTCTGGTTTTTCAGCACCCGAAGACATCAGCTCCCGACCGCTTATTCCTTTGACTTCAGCCCATACCGTCATTCCATCAACCCAGACTTTGTCTGGTTGTCCTGATGGCAGTCTGATGGTTGTGAAGTTCTGGATTTTTACCTTATGCCGTAATCGACCAGCCTGCATTTGTCCTCCTAAAGCCCATAGATACGGTGAGGCTGGAGAAGCGCCTCCACTGCTAAAGGAATCTCACTGGTGATGTTGCCTATGTTCACGGCCTCACGGTTTGCATACCAGTGACCAATCATCAGCAGCATGGCAACACGAATGTCATCATCAAGAAGAAGCCTGTCTTCGTCAGTTTCAAAACCATCATCAGCGTTTGTTTTGTAAAGCGTCCGGCGCGTCCAGGTTTCGACATAACGTTTTGCAGCGCCGGTCAGAATCTCAAGCAGAGAATCCTCGCTGGTATCATCATCATCGATACGGCAGTGCTCTCTGACAGTAGCCAGTTCAATCATCGCCATTTTAGGCACCCGTTCAAAAGCGGCCCGAAGGCCGCTGAATGTCTGATTAGCTGCCAGAGCCAGTCAGGGAGCCGAATACGAACGCTTCCGGACGGTAAACCGCCAGCGCGACGCGCTCTTCACAACGAATCGAAATCATATTCTTTTCGAAGTCGTCGGCGTTCTCAGTGGAGATAACAACGTTCGCGTCTTCACGGTCGAAAAGCTGAGCACCAGAGTTGAACGCGCCGGTCAGGAATTTACCCAGGAACTGAGCGGCTTCAGTTGCTACCACAGGCAGGCCCCAAAGAGTCGGCGTGGTCAGTTGCGCCGGATTCGCCAGGATGTATCGACCCAGCTCGTCTTTGGTCAACTCGATGCGCGCCCAGTCGGTGAAGTGCAGAACGTGACCGGAAGCCGGGAAGCGCGCCAGTTGAGCCTGCAGCATAGCCAGACGCAGCACATCAATACCGGACTGCTTCTCTACCGCGAAAGCCGGATTAAAAGCAACGGACTGCGGAATGATGCCTTTCAGATGTGCGCCGGTACCGTCGCCAAACAGAATCTCCTGCTCCTCCACGTACTTCAGGCCATAGCGCATTTCGGCATCCACCGTTGATTGCAACTGCGCAAAATCGTCCAGAATCTGTTTGGATGCTTTGAACATGTGCGCGATGGTGCGTACCGGCGTGGTTTCTTCAGCAAAAGCAATTTCGCTATAGGGCTTCGTGGTGTTTTCAGCCACAACCGCGGCGTTATTAGTAAATCCGGTTTGCTTGACGTAGTAGATAGTGTTGGACTGCGTACGTCCGGGCGCGATCAGGTCACGAATGAACAGGCGCTGCTTTGGCGTCTGATCGATGCCAGGTAGTCGGGTCGGCGCGATAATCTGGCCCGGAACGTCAACGGTGGTAATAGCCGCCTGAACCGGCACGCTCAGGCGTTTGCCGCCTTCCATGCTGGAGCGAATTTCCTTCATAACTTCAGCCGAAACCAGCTGCTGACCGACTGACTGTACGATGTCTTTAGCAGCATTCAACGGCATGCTAGCCACGTGCTGCTCCAGATCGCCCACTGACGCTTTCAGCGTTTTCAGGGATTCATTAAGTGCGTTATGTTCGGTCGCGATTTTATCTACGGCGTTTTTTGTTTCGGCAGACAGACTGCCGGATTTACGGGCTTCTGCCAGTGCATCCTCTGCCTTCTGGCTGAATTCAGACGAGACCTTTTCCAGCTTGGCCGATACCTGCTGCAGTAGTTCATTGACTTGAGACATGTTTTTTCCTTATTCGCCGAGCGATGCCAGCGCAGATTTGAGGGAGTTGAGTACTTCAGGGTTTACTTCTTCGACAGCGCCCGGCTTGTCGTTCTCTTTGGCAGCAGCGCCCGGCATGCTGCCCAAAGCTTTCAGGTGCTTCCGGCGTTCAGAGCGCGGCATGCCGCCTTTTGCCAGAAATGCATCAATTTTGCGGATAGCCGCTGCGGGGCTTTCGTCGTCACTGGTAATTTCATCCGACGAGAGCAGTGCATCAGCCAGACCTTTAGCGACAGAATCACCACCGCCAATAAATGATTCCTTGTCCATCAGCGACTGAATTTCTTCCACAGGCATGCCGGAGCGGGCGGCATAGATGTCAGCCATTGCTTTATCGAACGGCTCCAGATAATTCGCGTACTCCCGGAAGTCATTCCGGTTTCCGGCTGCGACAATCCATGCGTTGTGGATCATCAGAAACGCCCCTCGACCTATCTGAACCTCGTCTCCCGCCATCGCGATAATTGACGCAGCTGAAGCGGCAAGACCCAGCACTTTCACGGTGACTTTGCCATGGTATTCACGCAGCAGGTTGTAGATGGCGAGGCCTTCAAACATGTCTCCGCCAGGCGAGTTAATGTGAACCGTCACATCCTCGCCATCCAGAGAACGCAGCGCCCCCGCAATACGGTTTGCGCTGACGCCATCACCCCACCAGTCTTCGCCGATCACATCAAAAATGGTGATAGTGTTTTCACCCGTCTGCGTTGCGGCACGTATGCTGCCATCCCAGCGATCAATGGCAGCGGCTGGTAAGTCACGTTTTCCGGACGCAGAAAGGCGCCCTTCCGGCGCTGCCGGAAGAGTGTTTATTTTCTTCATTGGGTCTCCTAAGCCGCTTTTTTAAGCGGTGACTGCTCCGGCGGAATGTCCGGGAAAAGAAAGGCGTGAAGCTTCATGATATTGCTGGCCTGAGCGCCAACGTTGTTTTCACGCAGCTGATCGAGCGGCGTCAGGTTCAGCTGAACCGTATAGATATCACCACCATCAATTGGGGGCAGATTTTCCAGCCGGCGCACGTCATTACGCGACATCCAGCCGTTCTGCAGCGCGGTCGTATAGTATGCAGACCGGCCAGCACTGTCGGCCCGAAGCAGACCCTCTACTGAGAACTCAGCAAAGAGATCGTCATCACCATCCAGTAGGCAGCGCGATATCTCCTGTTCGATATTTACCAGCAGTGGCCGCAGGGTATTGGTCAAAAACTGCAGGTTCATCCCCTCAACGCTTGAGGCCCAACTGCTCTGCTTATCGGCATGCCCAACCATAAACGGCGGCACGCGGAACCAGCGGCAGATTTCCTCAATGCTGAATGAGCGGCTTTCCAGCATCTGCGCATCTTCGGGGTTCATGGTAACGCCCTGATACTTCATGCCGCCCTCGAGCACCATTATCTTTCCGGCGTTCTTTGAGCTGGTAAAGTTCTGCATGTATCTGCGCAGGTGTTCACGCTGCTCTTCGTTCAGCGCGGTTTCTGAAGAGAGAAACCCGGAACTCTGAATACCGTTCTCAAATATTTTTGCTGCAGAGTGTTCAACCGCCAGCGCCGCACCAATTACGTCCCGACCAGTCATCATGGGCATCATGCCGCAGACACCATCCAGCCCGAACCCGCGAATGTGCATAATGTGTTTAAGAGGGATAACGCGCTTCTGCTTGCTTTCGGTATATGTGTATTCCAGCGCTCCGCTATCAAGCCTCTTAACGATCATGTTTTGTGGCAAAAGCGGAATCAGTGAAACCAGCTTATTGCCGATGTACTTCTTTTCTACGAATGCGTTACCGCGCAGACAGATGCTGGCTACTACCATCAGCATAAACCGCGATGGCGTCATCTCCCCGTTGGGCCTCCGGCACAGCACAGAATAGGCCGGGTGATTCGTTGCTGCTTTACGCGATCCGTCCGCCTGCCGCTCATAAACCTTCAACGGCAGGGTTGAAACGGACTCACTCAAAAGCCTGACGCATGCCCACACGGCTGACAGACGCATAGCTTTGTCAGCTGTGACCACCTGCCCGCTGCTGCTGGTACCAAACCACTCCTCCCAGAATGTTCCCGTTGTCAGGCTGATAGGTACACCCAGCCAGTTCAGCAGTGCGCTTTTTACCTTTCCAGGCTGCTTATTCTTTTTCATCAGAAACCTATCATTATCGGAGAATCAAAGAAGCCGCTCAGGTCCTGAGCATCGTTTCCGCCGTTAACCAGCATGCGGCTCTTCGCCGTAAACAGCGCAACCGGGCCATCAATTTTGTTTTCCGGCGTACTTTTGTTGGGAAAGATGTTGTCGTTTTTGTCCGGTCTGACCGTGACGTTTGACATCATCCAGGCCATGACCGGATTTTCATCATGGTGAAACTTGCTGCCGTAAATCTCTGCCTGCACTGATTTCATGGATTCAGACAGGTTTTTGACAGTCTGAGGCACTTCCACCAGCGGCAGGCCCTCTTCAGCCAGTGACAGGCTGAACTGCACAGCACTCCACGGGTCAAACGCGATTTCTTTGATATTGTCGCCTTTAACCCACTCCACAATGTCAGCCTTGATCATGGCGTGATCGATGACATCGCCGTCAGTCAGCTCAAGATGCCCGGCGTCAGCCCATTTTCGATACAACTCAGCTATATGGGCCGGTGCCGTTTCCAGCCGCCCCTCTGGCACCCAGAATCGACCCTCCATATGCGTTTCACCGGACGGATCGCGCCACGCCTTCACTGCAGCACAGATATCAATCTTGTTCGCCAAATCGACGCCGACCCAAAGCGGCCAGGCTTTTCGTTCTTCTGCTACTCCTATGGCAGGCATTTTTGACCAGCGATCCATGTCCATCCAGGCGCTTTCAGCTGTTACCCAGATATTGAGGTGTTTGGTAAAAAAGTTTGGCCGAGCTGCAATTTGCTCTTTCGCCTTTTTAGCCAGGCGGCGCATATCGTCCCATCGCTTACAGACACCCAGTCCCGGATTTGCTTTCGGCCAGTTGGCCTCATCAAAGGGATCGTCATCTTCATCAAGCGTGTAAACCACTGCAAAATAAGTGTCGTCATCCACCACGCCGCGCAGCACCTTGATGGCGTAGTCACGCTGCTCAAAGCAGATGCCCTCTTTATTAGTTCCTGCCGTTGTGATAGCGAAAAGCAACGACTGGAGGCGCGCGCCGGTCGCTGTTTCAAGAACGTCCCACACGTCACGCGTACGGTGTGCATGAAGCTCGTCGACTATGCCGCAGTGGATGTTGAGACCGTCCAAGTTGTTCGCATCGCTGGAGAGTGGCTCAAACTTAGACGCTGTCCTCTCCTGGTGGATGTTCAGCTTCACGTGACCAAACAGACGCCCCAGCGTACGGGGCGCTTTCTTGATCATGTTTTTGGCATCATCAAACACAATGCGCGCCTGATCGCGCGTTGTGGCTGCTGAGTAAACCTCTGCGCCGCCCTCGCCGTCCGCGCCGGTCATATATAGCCCGATGCCGGATGAAACCGTCGATTTGGCGTTCTTACGTGCCACTTCGTTATAGGCGGTGCGGAAACGTCGTACCATAACCGGGTCACCATCGTCGTCACAAATCTGTTCGCCGGTCATCTCGTCGATTAGCGGAATAGTGAACCCGAACAGATTTATCAGGATGAAGATATGCCAGGGCATGAGATCAATAGGCTTGCCCGCCAGCGCCCCTTTGACGTGGGGGATAAAATTGTAGAAGTCGAGAATGTGCTGGGCGCGGTCCTCGCTGAAGTAGATACCGCGCTTTGGCCCATGCTCTAAGTCATTGAGAAAACGCTGGCAGGCGAGACGCACCAGTTCGCCAGCAACTATCTCGCCAGACAGCACGCGCTCTGCGTACTGGATACCAGCCTGAACAGTTGCCATTCATCATTTGCGCTTTTTAAGAAATTCATCCAGTGGGTCGGCTTCTGCCGGGCCTTTTGCACCAACCTTAGAGCGGCTGGCTGGGGTCATGCCGAATTCGGCAAGCATTGCTCTGATACGCTTCCACGCATCGGCTTTCATGGCCGCTGCTGGGTGCGTCTTTATCATTCTGATCTCACGCTCCTGACCTTCATCAGGCTCCTCTTCGCTATAGACCGCATAGGTGTAACCCTCACGGTCCAGCGTTTCGCAGTGGTGACGGTATTCGGTATAAGCCTCAATCAGTAACTCAAGCGCTCGACCGTCCAGCGTCGTCAGTACGCCGACCGCGTCCAGCTCTTCGCTAATGCGCTTAAACCAATACTTCCCCATCTTGTCAAAATGCTTTGGCGTGGGGGGAACCCCTGAGGGCGGTTTCGGTTCGTTTTTGTTAACAGCGCGCTTGGAAGGGTTACCCTTCACTAAAGCCAGATGTGTCGGGGTTTTCGGCGGTCCTGGCATAATCGAAAACTCCTATTAATGCCCGGTCAGTGAACCCCAAAAAAAGGTTTCTAACCTGCGGCGGTGTGAAAAAAAGCTAGGCGGCGGTCCTTTGGGGCAAAACCCCTGAACTTTTGACCCGCCCCACCCCTCAAATGATAATGAGTATCATCTACAAAGAGATAATTGCAATTGCAATTAATTTTATGAGAATGATTATCACTTGAGCCTTTCGCGCGCTGTTTTACTCTTGTGACAAGGCCAGCACAGGGCTTCAAGGTTCGAATCGTCATCGGTACCCCCATGAGCCTTAGCTTTGATGTGGTCAACAGTCTTTGCTGCTGATGCCCGACCAATCCTCATGCATTGCTGGCAGAGATGT
The DNA here is from genome assembly GCF_031974595.1 of Pantoea sp. CTOTU46764. NCBI lineage: Bacteria > Pseudomonadati > Pseudomonadota > Gammaproteobacteria > Enterobacterales > Erwiniaceae > Pantoea > Pantoea sp. CTOTU46764. The sequence continues at coordinate 50,378 of NZ_DALYOQ010000016.1, forward strand.
TTGTCACGCTTCAGTATTCTTGCGCGTCTGACATCCCATTCACTGCCATAACCACGCTGATGGCGGCTTTGACCATTCTGGTGCTGCTGCCATCCTTCGTTGATATGGTCGGCACAGTAACCTGAACGGTCGGTTGTCGTCTTAGCGCAGCCATGCTTGCGGCATGCTCTTGGTATTCGTTGTGGCATCGTTAAACCTGCACACGAATGGCATTCTCTACCTGCTCATCCTTCATATAGAAGCTCGCTATAAGCGTGGGCAACTCAGTGCCATTGCTTTTAATGTTGGTACATACCTGCTGCTCAAGCAGCTCACCATCTACCGCGATACCGAAGCCTTTGAACAGATCGCCACGATAAATCTTTGCGAGTTGAATCTTCTTCATATTGATAATCTCCATGCGCGACGACGCTCGGTGCGCGGTGTGTTGTCGGGGTGGCGCTCGACCGTTGATACATCAGCATGGTCAGTGAGTGAATAACATGGGTACACCACTGAACCACCGCATGCATCACCAACGGCATAGTCAGCAGGTGATCCGTGATTCCAGCGAGTTAACACGCGCTCCAACTTGCTGGCCGGCACGCTGTAACAGACGCCGTGAATAAGCCGGTTCATCGTGATGTAGTCAGCCTGCCGCTTGTCGGCGTCGATCAGCTTTGTTGCTATCTCAAGCTGATACTGCGGAGGCCTGCCAGTACCCAGATAGAAGCTAACCAGCTCATCAGGGAATCGCGTCAGCCAGTCAGTCACTTTGTTAGTGAAGCCCGAGACAGGCAGCGCATCATCTTCAATAATCACTACCCGGCAATCCTGCGTGGATGCCCAGCGTAATGCGCGCAGGTGATTGGCGTTTGCACCCTTCGATTCGCGATCAACAAAGATTTGATAATTAGGAAGGCCATCGGCAAGTGCTACTGCCATATCAAAGCGCGACTCGTGCGCCACGATGGCAAACTTTACTTGTGTTTCCACCATGCAAACTCCTTACCGATGCCGTCCGTCTTAAAGACTGTGTGAACGCGAGGTCCAGTCACCAGCCTGTCAGCGTATCGATGCGCGACAATGCCAAAGGCGATCATGTCACCCACGGCAGCAGGGGCTTTCTCTTTCTGCCAGAAGCGTATCGATTCAATCTGGTAATACAAACGGGCTATGCCATGAGCAATAGCCATCACGTCAGCGCGTGAGCCACCGAGCAAGCCAGCATTGAGCATCACATCATGTTGATGATCAGCAAGGAACGACTGATAAATTGCTTCGGGATGGTTCTGCTTAGCCCACGCATCAGCGTATGTTTTTGGCTCGGAGCCAACGTAAATATTGCCCTGCTCCATCTCTGTCCACGGCTCACGCAGCATCTCAACGTCTGTGCCATCAGTGCACCATACGAAGTGATATTCAGGGTGATCGCGTAGGTGTTGCCAGATATGCAGCCAGCGCCGGAAATAAACGTTCATCTTCACATCAGAAACGGCCACGGTGCTTACACCAACACGCACTGAACTGATGAAGTCGGTCAGCACAACCGCATGGTTGCCTTTAACTGACGATGCCCACTTATCCAGCAGCTCAGGTGATGCAGTCATTTTGGTACCGCGCTGCGGGTCAGGCTGGCTTGTCAGTAACGTAGTAATCACCACGTTCTTCTTCTGCCGGTAATCTGCATAACCGGTGTAACCATCATCGCGGCGTTTGTTGTGAATGGTGACATTACGTTTTACCTGCGCCTCACGGTCAGGCTTCGGCACCGAACGCTCTACCGCCTCATGCTCATCAAGCGAATAAATCAGCTTTTCCGAACCGACCACATCAGCAAACGCCCAGCTCGTTAGCCCCGCGTTGTGAATGCGCAGCGCCAGATCGGAATGTTCATACATGCCGCGCTCATAGATGGAATCGAAGCCACCAACCTTTTCAATCGCGCTGCGGTGGTAATACAACATCACGCCGCGTTGGCCGGTATAAGCGACATGCTTACCGTCACGGTAAAGCTCGGCAATATCATTTAGCTTCTTGCCGGTAGCAAAGTCCTGAAACTGATAAGCCAGATGCGGTTCGGGTGATTCGATGTATGGCTTTTCCCATCCACCAGCGATAGGCCATGCGTCATCGTCCCACAAAAACAGATGCTCACACCCAGCATTAATCAGTGCTTCGAGGCTGGCATTTTTTGCTGCAACGATACCGCGTGACATGTCACTGCGAATGGACGTCACACCATCAGGAACAGCAACCGGTTTAGATGACCCGTCATCAACGACAACCATCAGCGCACCGGCTGGGAGATATTTAAGCTGATGCTCAATAGCGCGGGCTAAAACGTCATGGCGGTTATGGGTGCTGATTGCTATGCCGATATTCGAAGCGCGATCAGATACTGGTGCGTATGGAACACCGTTAATCACTACTTCCATTTAGCATTTCCTGCTGGTCAGATAGATATAACCCTCGGCAATGGCGATATCGCCAACCGATGATTCATTGTGTTTATGCTGAAAAGTGAACTCAGTGAATGCATTTTTTAGCACAAAATAAAAAACCGCCCGAAGGCGGATTATTAGAAATTGCGATTTTTTTGAAGAAGCTTGGGTATATCACCCTTAGCAAGTAAGACCATATCCTCATTAGTTGTTATCAATGTATAGAATCCCATCGACTTTGACTTAGAGTACAGCTCTACGCTTGTGCCTTGGTTGATATTTTTGAACAGTGCATGGCTTACACCATCACCTTTGATTTCAATATAATCAACATCATCTTCTTCATCGTAAAATCTACTCGCTGGCATCGCTGGAAAATTGCTGCCGATTATAGTTACGATTATCTCTTCCATATCCACCTCTTGATTGCAGTTCATCAACAACGTTAGATGACAAATTAATTCACTGCAATCAACAATTTAACTGACGACCCCGTCAATCCAGCTTCGCAACGCTTCACAGCGTGGCTAACCGTTATCCCTTGTCGGAGGATTCTTTAGCAATCAGCGTCAGGTCGAGCAACTAATCGGCATGCCCACATACAGGCTTCTTGCATCTTGGTGCGAGCAATCGACAAACAGCGGCCAGCTTCATGCGCTTCAGCTGAGTGATTACCAGTAGCAGACAATTCGTCCTGCACCCACGCCTTTTGCTTTTCCAGCAACTGACAGAATTCACGGCTTACTTTTTTCAGCTCGTTCATTTCTTCAATTTCTTTCGGGCCCAGTGTGCGGTAACCCTTCACAGTGGTGCCGTCCTGCGGTTTTGCTTCACTCATTTTTCCACCTATTTGGAGCTTTCGATTTTACGAATTGCAGCACGATCAATATTGCACTGCTCAATGACGCCATAGAGAGCGCCGTTCAGTTCTACCGACTCACCAAACGTCAATGTGTCCGGTACCGCTGGCGCTTCAATTCGGTTTGTCAGCTCCACCGGCAGATTTAATCGCGGCTGGCTGATTGTCCGGTACTCCACTGGCTGACTTTGCCGCATCTCGCAACCGCTCAACAGCGCGACTGTCGACAGGAGCAGCAGCGCATTTATCCGCTTCCAGATAGCGCTTAATCTCATTCTGTAATTTCCTGTTCTGCTGTGCCGTCACTGCGCGCTGTTCTGCAACCTGACTCATCACCGCGTTCTGCTTGTTAACCGCCTTCACCAGGTCATTGACGCTGGCGGCTAAGTCGTCGTTCTTGGAGCGCAGGTCGTTTATCTGGCTGTCTTTGCTGTTTGCCAGCTGCTCCAGCCGCTCATTAGTAGCAGTCAGCTGTGAGTTGCGGGCATTCAGTCCCCAGAGACAAATGCAGATAAGACCAATGATGATTACGTGCGAATAGTTTCGGATAAAGCCGATTACGTTGAACATAGAATCCCCTTAGCTTTTAGTAAGCGGGATTTCCTGTCATCCAGACCGTTAGTGCCACCGTTAATGACTTTGGTGATGCGGGTAACATCATCAAGGTCTGCCAGTTCGTTTAAGCCGTGATTCTTCCACCATGCAGCTGCTGACATCGCCGCCTGAAGGTTTTCAGTCAGCAGGTCAGGGTTCGCCACCACATCAGCGCTTAGCTGGCCGGCAATAGCTTTGTAGTTCGCCTTACCGGTAATCTGAATCAGCCCACGTCCGCGATAGCGGTAACCATCCCCGGAAGCAACATCACCATTGCCGTTTCGGTTGGCATAAATGATGTTTGCAATCATCTTCTGATTTGCAGGGTGCGCGTCTGGACCGGCATCGACTCGCCCATATTTGAAGGCGGCATCCTGGCTGATTCTATTACCAAACATCGCCAGCAGAACGCCGTAGCGATAATTCAGCCCTTCTTCCACTTTCGTGAATCCGGCAGACTCATGCCCCACTTGCGCCAGAAAGTGCGCCTGCCGTAATGGGGTATTGATTCCGAATGAGCTCATGCTGGCAGCGATGCGGGGAAACCACTTGTCGCGCAGCGCATCAGATACGCCAGTTGCGCGCTGGAAATTACTGGGTGTCAGCATTGCCATCCCCTAATCGCTTATCGATGAAACGACGAAGTTTTGTTGAAAACCAGTCAACGCCAAGGAAGCCGAGGAAGACGGCAACCACTCGCGTTAAGTCGTCGCTGAAGTTCCAGTTGAACACGGAGCCCATTACCTGAAGCGTCGGTTGAAGAAAAAACGCAAACACGCTGCACATGGCGGCATCAAGCAAGCGGCGCGGCCATGTGTCACGGCCAAAATATGTCGCGCGAAGAATCGCCATCACACCGGCTAATCCGGCATAACCCGATTCATTTTTGTGGGCGTATAGCCAGGCAAGCAGGCTTGCCCAGAAGCCCGGATCACGTTCTGGCATGCGTCTCATCCTCACCTCCCAATAGGTCGGTGCCGTCGGTAGTCTCGAAATAAAAAATTGCGCACCGCCACGGCGTGAAAATTTCGGATAACAGTGATTGGCGGGCGCAAAAACGAAAGAAGGCCGCTCTATGGCGACCCTCTAAAATATGAACCCTGACGCGTTCCGCGATAGTTACCTGGCCCGTCAGCCACAGGGTTAATTTGTTCTCAAGTAATCGCAAAATTACTCAAATTTGAGTTTCCATGAGATGAAAACAAAAACGCCCGAGAGCTGGTGAGGCTTCGGGCGCTTTAAATCACTCACGTTATTTGCAACTGATTCTTGATGATAAGTAGTACTGCGTAGTAACGACTCTTATCACATTACCAATGATTTTGCGGACCGCGTTAATGTTTTTTGAATAATTTTTCTTGGCTCTAATTCCGGGTCCATTTCAAGCCGAACATCCAACCATGCCAGACAACCTTCAATAAAACCTTCAGCCATTTGGACTTGAATGCGGATCATCTTCTCATCGCATTTCGCGCGCTGCGCCAGCTTTCGTTTAGATATGTTGTAGAAGTAATGCAGCACAATTAACTCGTGCTCATCAGGACGGCGGGCGCGAAGTTTGGCTAAGCATGACTCAATAACCAATCCATCATCATCAGTGCATGACAGGGTCATTTTTGAATCCTGTGGTAGCAGCCCTTTGAACCCAGCCGCAATTGGTGAGTAATCTACACCGCTACGATCAGAGCGCGCCCATCCTGCCCAACGTTCTAATACCTGTGACATGTCACGCATACATATTCCTCCACGCTTTTTAATTTACCCGATCACGCCGACTGCAATCGAGTGATCAAGGAACCTGAACAGCAGCTCTAACTGACTGCCGTATTTTTCTTCAAATGCCCTCATATCCCGGTGCAGCTCATCGTGATGCGCCCTGCAAAGCGGTATCACAAACAAATCATGCGCCTTCGTTCCCATTCCTCCCTGCCCGTGTCCGATTATGTGGTGTGGGTCGTCTGCTGGTTTATTGCAGCAGGCGCATGGCTGCACCTTGACCCAACGCGTATATTTCTCACTGCTCCAGCGCAGCCGTTTTGGTCTCGCCATAAACGACTGCGGCGACTCCGGGTCGGCTTTAATGGTCATAACCTGCTTAACCACGCCTGCCGCTTCCTGAATCACTTCCCACGCAGCGCGCGCAGGGTTGATATCTGCCTCCGGCATTGGTCCTGTTGCTGGCTTCTCCACCGGCATACGCAAAACACGACGGGCCGGTGCTTCCGGAATAAGGTCGATGACGTCCCTGATGCATGCCCACCAGCAAAGCTCTGGCAACGTCATCGGGTGATCAGCGCCTAAACCCATCTGGATGCATGCAGATTCGATAATCCAGCGGGAAAGGTTACCTGCGGCGACTTCTTCCAGCTTTTCCGGTGCGCCATTGGCGCGACAAAAATTATCGTGGGTGTAGCACAGGCAAACAGCTCCGCGTTCGGTCCGCAACGTAGTGTAATCGTGGTGATGATAAGAATCTTTTTCGTGTTGCTGACAGGAGCGAATTTTATGCACCCATGTGACGTGTGCCTCCCATCCACCAGCAGCATCGATCACTCGTTCATCAGCGAGGAAGGTTTTCAGCAGCGGCTCATCAAGCAATGGCTGGGCGCTGTCGTTGATTAAACCTGATGGCAGGTTCGATACATCGCCAGATGGGGTGCACACCAGAACGCGGCCACGAAACATTGGTAGCAACTCGCGTCCCGGCTTCAGCAGCACAATGCCGGTTTGATGCGCGATTTCAGGTGTCAGTATCGCCCTCATGCCGCCACCGCCTGATATTCGCTGATCGTAACCTCGGACTTACCGCCCTTAGTCACTGGGCCCCATTCAACTATCACGCGCTTAATCTGCTTATCATCCATCCACACACCAGCATGTGTCAGGCTATCGAATGCGGCTTTCAGGTAGTTGTCCAAATCACGCGGTCGCTTGTCTGGCGGGTAGAGCATCACCGTAACTGCAACGTTCACTGTAATCGGCTGAGGTCTGCGCTTTAGCTGCTGGTAAACCGCTGCAATCGCATTGGATCGGAAACAGCGCCCGGAGGCGCTGATTAATACTCCCTTTCGGGTGTTTCTCCAGTAAGTGTTTACGGACGGAGGGAATGGCAGAGTGAATTTCACCGCTCCACCAGCGTGATTGGCCTCATCCACTGAAATTACCGGTGCTTGATTCGGGTTCTTGGGCGGCGGATTTGGAGTGCCCTGCTGATTTACTGCTTGGTAACCTCGGATCATTCAGCACTCCCGTTTTTTGTTTGCTCCACTCCACTTTCACGGCAATCATCGCCGCTGGTTTGATGGTTGGTGAACTGGTTCATGGCTTCTCCTCGACCATCCTGATAGACATCACGCCGCTCAGGTCTTTAGTGCTCACATCCGCCTGCATTCGATACATAGCGAGATGCTTACCGTGAACGCTCGAAATTTCATGAAGCGTTGCCAGCGCAAGGTTTGCCGCGTCAGAAATATCGCCTTCGCCTGCATCGTAATGTTCATCGAAAAGGGTGATACCGAACCTGCCGTTCATGGCGCTAATCTGGCAGTCGAAACTACCTTTGAAACTGATTTCATCCGCTGCGCCCTGCACAGCTGAAATGTAATATGCATCGCCTTTAACACTCATCCTTCCCTACCATCATTTTCAACCTCGTCCCATAAACACCAGGCATGGCCCTCTAATGCCTGCACAATGCCGGTAAGCCCGCAGTTACGGCACTTAACTCCATCATCTTCCCAAAGCCTTGTGCGGCTGCCGTGTATTGTTTTGACTTCGGCATCTTTCTTTCCGCACTTACGGCAAGGTGTCAGCCAGTCAACATAGAAAGTTTTCATTTGGCGCTCCCATCATTTTCAATCACCCGATAGGCGATGATGTCATCCGGCTCGTTATCATGAGTCCAGCTAAAATCACCGGCAGCATCTTCCATGCCCATTCCATCACGGTATTTGACTTGAATTTCTGTACTGTATGCCTCCGGGCATTTGCCGCCCTTCCACTCAATCCATCCATCATTTTCAATCTGCCGGTAGGTGTCCGTTGGGGATTGCGGTGCATCAGCATTCGGTTGCATCTCGATAAAATCTTTCCGATATAGCTCTTTCAACTCATCGCTCATGGCAACGAACTCGTGCGTCCATACCGGACGGCCCAAGCGATTTTCAACATCGCCATGGAAATCACTGAATGAACCATGAAGAATTCCTGTAAACCCTGTGAGAATAATTGCCTGCTCTTTGGTTAATTTGTTCATGCCACCCTCCCGACGATCAGTTGCACGCTGCTGTCACACTGGTTGCCCCAGCAATCCCAGCCATCGGCGGCGGTTCGCGCAAACAGCTCAATGCGTGACACGTCACCATAAAGTTGCTCCAGACGGTTTCTCACTTCCCACGGCTTAGCGCTGTGTTCGCCCAGGCATGAATACACAACCTGCTTTACCGATGCGCTGGCGCGTTCCAGTCCGTTACCGCGCGTGGCAATCAGCACATCCTCTGTATTGCTGCGGGTGTGGTTGCCGCCGTTCATGCGGGTTTCTGCGTTCAGCATCTCCAGCAGGTCGGTGAAGTCGTGAATGGTCTGTTCAGTCAGCGCGCGGTTGAAGCGATCTTCTGCGCGCTGGTTCATCTTCACCCAGGTAAACCCCTTCATGGTGCGGACACGGAATCCCCACGACTCAGCCAGTTCGCGCGCCTCCTGGTTGTGGGTGCCGGTGTACCACATCGCCAGCACCGCGTTTTCCTCAGCAAGCGCCCACACGGGCAGGCGCTTAAGGTCAGTCATTGTCATGGTGTTGTAGTGGTCTGCAGCAGCACCATTGCTGGCGCTGTTGTTGTATTGCCACGGTGGATCGGCATAGATGAGCTGGTAAGGCATTACGCGCCCTCCGGGTTCTGGTCCCGCTGAAATTGCTGAAACTCACCCATGATTTTTGAGAATTCTTTGGAATACTCTGGTGATACGTAAATCGTCAATTCGCCATCTGGCTCATGGTCAAACTTCACGTTAACCAGCAATTCAAGTAAGCGATTGGCACGCAGAGGGCTAAATTGTGGAATGGCAGCAGAGCGCGTCAGTTTCTTCTTACCACCCGCCTTCGCTTTTGCCAGCTGCGTTTTGGCGACCGTCTCAGCCTTCGCGCCATGCTCGCGAACCATAGCTACTGCAGTTGTCGCTGCAACCTCTCCGGTCTTAACCATTTCGATTAAGCCATCACCTACGGTCAGCAACGCCAGATGGTGATCGATGTCTGACGGGGAGCGTTTAACTTTCTTCGCGATTTCTGCCGGTTCCCAGCCCTGATTTTTCAGCCTCTGGTATGCTGCAGCGCGTTCCAGCGGCTCTAGTGGGCGGCCTTGACTGCTCGTCACCATGAAGGCGATGCGCTCGGCCTCGTTGCCTACGAAATCTTTGCACTCAAGGCGGATATCAAAGCCAGCCTCTTTCGCCAGCTTCGCGCCGTGATAGCGGTGGTGACCGTCGATCACCTTCACACCCTGCGCTGTAACCTGAACTGTCAGGGGTGGAACGTTCTCACCGGCAATGTACGCATCGCGGAATTCTTCGACGTGAGCCTGATCGATATCGCGAACGTTGTAACCAGGTTCGATATACAACTCACTAACGCCCAGCAGGTAGGTTTTACGCACCGTGATGTCGGTTTCGTTGTCGTCTTTGTTTTTGTAAACCTGAAGCAAATTGCTCATGCTGTTTTCAACTCCCATATCAGGGCAATAACTAAACCGGTAATCATCAGGACCGCCACACGAATGCCACGGTAGTAATCTTCGTTGCGCCAGTAGTGCGCTTTGATGGCTGCCATCATCGACGTTTACCTCGCACGCAGAACGGATCAGGCAGAGGCTTCGGGTCACGCTCTTTGGCCTTCGCCACACACATGTTTGCCCGGATTCGCGCTTTCTCACGGAGACCAGCTTTGCGGGTTGACTGCTGCGCCTGCTGCCAGACATTGGCGGCGCGGTTCCACAGATTGCGCTCCTGCAGGCTGTAGGCTTTGTCGCAGAGGGCAATGTATTTTTCGTCGCCTTCGCCAGCTGGCTCTGCAGTGAAGTAATGGGCTTCGGCATCGCTCCAGACATCACCAACAGCGGTCATCACCGGCAATGCGGAAACCACCGTGCTACGCGTGCGCCCGATTGCTCTGGCGATCTGCGCCGGGGTCTGGCCGGGAAAGGCCATCAGGTGCGTAAGAATCAGCGTTTCAGTGTTCATCGTTACCCCCGGAAGCCGTCAGGAATCTGATAATCCATGCTCGCCACCTGTGTGGTGTCGCGCTGCCACTTGCCCTTGATGCATGGCGGACGGCCAGCGCGCTCCCATGCCTGAGCCGAGCCGAGGTACGCGGGAAATTTACCCTGTCGGAAGATTGTTTCCGGGCGGACGTAATCGCGCATCTTGGCGTCATCAGCCCATTTGGCGATCGTGTAATCCACAGCGAGAATCAGCTCTTCGGCTGTAAAATCTTCTGCCAGGCGTCCGCGAATTGGTCCGAGCGATGAGCGGGATTTCTGATAGCGCAGGCCAGCAGCCCGATTCAGATGATCAAGAACCCTGAACTCATCCTGTTCATCGTCGGGTTTCGCAGAAACCGGACAAGGGTCTTTACCTGTAATCTCTGTAGTAATCTCTGTTGTATTCTCTGTAAGACGAGTGCAATTTGCCCCCATCGATGGGTTTAATTTGCCCTGTTCGATGGGTGCATCTTGCCCTGTTCGATGAGTGCAATTTGCATCCTTCGATGAGGGCAATTTGCACTCATCGGATAACAGTGGGTTTGCGTGGTTAATCGCGTAAAAATTTGTACGGTCATGCTGCGTCTTTTTTAACTGCTCAACGTAGATAAGCCCGCTTTTTTTAAGCGACGTCAGAGCGCGTTTTACCGTGTCTGATGACCACCACGGAAATTGCTCATTCCAGTCTTCAATGGTGTTGTAAACCCAGCGGCGGCCTTCATGCTCAACACCAGATGTGGTGTCCTCCAGCCAGTAGCAAATCTGCTGAAGCACGATCGCTTCATTGAGGCCGATACGGCATGCAAGTACAGGGCTAACTACCAGCGGTTTTACCTTCAGAAGTAAACTCATGCGGTGCCTCTATTTCCCGAAAGTCGCGCTGGAACTGGAGGAGAGGACTGAAGCACTCGCCATGTTCGTAATTAGTGCGAAGGTAAATAACGCGGTTTGATTCTGGCTCCCAGCGGATAACGCGAACAGGAATGCCCCGACGATCAGTGAACCAGCGGTCAAGTATTCGCATTTGGCTGGCTCCTGATTACGATAAAAATCATTCCACGCACTCTGTACTACCAATGGTTCTGCTGACTGGTAGTTGTCGGCCTGACCTGCAACGCGTAATATTTGCTCATACCGCAACTGACCAGCCTCCACGCGGCAGCGGAATTGCACTGAAGGTCTTATTTGAATTAAGCTGTTCATGTCGTTACTTCTCCACGCAAGTTGATTTGACGATGCCGAGCGCTCCGGTCTGCAAACTGGGGCGCTCAACCTTTCTGCTCTACCCATCTCATAATTCCTGTGCCTGAATCTGCATGCCCACTTCTGCTTTGCGGTTGGACATGAACATGTCTACCGAATGCTCTGTCACGCCAACGCCGTACAGCGCGAGGAAGCCAAGAAAGCCATGAATCTGGCCGCGCATCTTTTGCTGAAACAATCCAGACAGAGTTTTAAGCTCCTTCTGGTCAATAACACCGTCTGCTACCGCTTCCTGCTTAGCGATCGCCAGCTTCCCGGCAGTGGCTTGGTTGCGCAGCTCGATGTCATACAGATCAACCTTGTCCACTTTCTCAACGGTTGAAACATCCACCAGCGTCAGGCCTTTGCGATTCGCGAAGTACTCAGCCAGGTAAGTGCTGCGTGACAGGTCTTCCATCTGCTGCAACTCATCCAGCGAGAAAAAGCGACTGCCGCACTTGCGGTAGAGGTGGTTGTGGAACTGGTCGATGGTCATGCCCATGTCAGCAGCCATACCTAAACGACCGTGTGGGTGTGCTTTGCACATCAGGCGAATTGCTGTGTTAATGGTGTCTACCATTTCATTCTTCCTGTTGTAGTTACCGCTAAGCGGCGGTCGCTTTAGAATTCAGTTCGGGCCAGATTTTCATCCAGTCATCGGGATGAAGGTCTTTTCTACTTACAGCGCCGGCTGAGTTAATCTCGATCAGAACTGATAACGCCGGACCTAATTTTTGACCCTTACTAATTGCCTTACGGAGGTATTCAAGTGAAGTTTCGCAAGTTGCAGCGAAGTCCCGTTGCTTACCCAGCGCAAGGCCGTTCAGATACGTTCGTAACGTTTCCATGAAGCCTCCAGTGGTTGATGAAGTGAGTATACCCCCAAGTATATTTTATTCAATACCTGAGAGTCATTTACCTGTGAGTAATTTTTCGTATGATCTTGGTATGAAAACCGAACCAAGCCATGACATCTACGAAATCCGCCGACTTAAGCTTCAAGAGCTGGTTGATGGATATGAAACTCAGCGGAAGTTCGCAGAGGCTGCAGGCCTTGATGCGACCGTCGTTTCTCGAATGCTTTACCCTTCAGGTAAGGCGAACAAGCGCAATATTGGCGAGCAATCTGCACGTCAAATAGAAGACTCTTTAGGCCTGAGTCGCGGTTGGTTGGATGGTTTAGCAAACACTAAAGATTCAAATGTGGCCTATGCAGGCCCGAACGAGCCCAAGGGAAACTTTCCAGTGATCAGCTGGGTTAGTGCAGGACAATGGATGGAAGCTGTAGAACCCTATCACCGTAAAAGTATCGACCGCTGGTATGAAACAACTGTTGATTGCTCTGAGAGCTCATTCTGGCTAGACGTTAAAGGTGATTCCATGACAGCGCCAGCTGGGCTAAGTATCCCCGAAGGCATGGCAATTCTGATTGATCCAGAGGTTGAAGCCAGAAATGGCAAGCTTGTAGTCGCAAAGCTTGATAGTGAGAACGAAGCCACCTTTAAAAAATTGGTCATTGATGCAGGTCGAAAATTTCTTAAGCCGTTGAATCCGCAGTACCCTATGACTGAAATCAACGGTAATTGCCGGATAATAGGGGTTGTAGTGGATGCTAAAGTCACCAACCTACCTTAACCATCATCAGTCCCCTCTAACCCGGTCAAGACCGGGTTTTTTGTGCCCTCAGTATCTCGCCGATAAATAAATTATCTTAAAATTCATATCCATATACCCGCGCGTACAATTTGTTTACCTTTGAGTATTTACACTTAATATACTCGCAAGTATATTTAACTCATCGGATGTATACATGAGGTAGCCGCAGTGAAGATGATCAAGCAAATGGCCGACACCAGCTTACGGGACTTGATCACCTTCCTGTACCTCTTCCCTGATGCCGAACTCATCTGTGATGCAGATACCGGTGTCATGACGTTCGAATGCTGTGAAGTGGATGTGGAATACAAGGCTGTGTTTTAAACGTTGAGTGTTTGGGCGGTTTCTCCGGGGCTTTCAACCCTATCAGGAGAGGGAAGATAGTGTTCGACCGGTTTAACCGCCACTTTTTCACAACGATGAGAGCATTTGACGGGCGCACCGAGCCGCGTCACAGAGGCGTTAAGTGCTCTCAACGTTGTGGTGAATGCGTAGGCTGATACGCGGGAAATTACGAGCAATCTGCCTTCTGGCGTCGCTCTGGACAAGGCGCACTGCATGTCGGGGATCAGCACCGGCCATCACAATACGAAGGATTCCCACCGCCTATAAGACAAAGTGTGGGGAGCGATGCGAAATTACCTGTTCCAGCCGCACGCAGAGCTCACCAAGGCAGGACCACAATTTGACTCTTCGCAAGCCAAGGCTGAGCGAGCCGGACCAGTAACCGGCACACAATGGTGAGAGCATTTCTCTGTGGCGAAGGAAACTCCAGAAGACCTTCCTGAACCGATTAATGCTCTCAACCATTGTGGTGATGGCACCAAGTGCGAGTGTGGTGAACTGGCCCAAACGATTACGCGATCGGTTGAGGCTCAAAGTCTAAACCCGCTCTGGTTATTGCCAGTTCAGCCAGAGCTCCGGGAGGCACCCGGCACCGCAATACCTTTCAACGTGGAGTAACGAGGCTACAGGTTTTGCAGAACCTGTCAGCCAATTAAATGAATCCCTCAGTGATTTATTGCCAGCAATGGCAAGGGATTCACACACCCAAAAAAGCGTGGAGGATGTATGAAGCATTCGAAGGACCATATCACCGTGGGCATCATCACCCTGCCCTACAGCATTATTTTGGCCGGCTGGGTTATGCCAGACGCCTCAGTGATCAGTAACCCAATCGCAGCCCAGAAAGCTGCCGAGCGCCTCAACAGCGCAAGCCGTACCGTTCACTGAGGGCCACCAACATGACTAACAAAGAACTCGTGGCAGCTGGTCACGCATTTGCTAAAGCTCAGGGCGCAGATGCGCCACTTACTGAAATCGCCAAGCTGGTCTCAGACCTGGCTACACGTCTTGACGTGATTACTGTTCTTTCTGATGTGCTTGCAGCAGAAAATCTGGCGCTGAAAAATTACATTGATGGCGAATGCTATATCGAGAGCAAGCGAACTGGCGTCTACACCTGCGCCGGTATCTATAAGCCCGAAACCCCAGCTACTGACGCCATCCTCAACGAGGTGCGTGCGGAGGCAAAAGCGAAGGGTGTTGAAGAATACGCTGAGTCGCTGAGCTATCAAGCTCTAAAAATGCGTGAGATTGACCAGCCAAGAATTCGGGTAGCGTCGGTCAATGCCGAGGCTAAGCGTGCACGTGACTTCGCCGCCCAACTCCGCGCAGCTAAGGATGGTGAGTGATGGCTAAGGACCTGACAACCTCTGATTGCGAAGCGCTTGCGGCTATGCCTGAGAATGAGTGGTTTACCTTAATGGACCGCTGGAGCAGTCGAATCAATCGGCCACAGTACCGCCTTGACCGGTTGGAGAAGTCTGGCCACCTCGAACGTCGAGTAACAGGCGAATATCCAAATTTAGTTAGTTATTACCGTAAAACTTCAGGCGGTGCAGCATGAAAGAGCGCGGAATTATCTTCAACGCCGAAATGGTTCGTGCAGTTCTGGAAGGCAGAAAGACGCAGACGCGACGCATGTTGTCGCCTCGCCAACTCAAGATGATCGATGCAGCTGCCAGCATTGGTGAGTGCTACCCGCTTGAGTCTGGCCACCAGCACGAAAACAGTCAGAGCTATTACCGTGAATGTTGCCCGTTCGGTGCAGTAGGTGATCGGGTGTGGGTGCGTGAGACGTGGATGCCTGACGCACCGCGTGATGGTAGTTGGGCTGATGTGTCGTTTTACGGCTGTAAGGGTTCACCCCTGAGCATGATACCTGAGCGCTATCGCAAGCCTGAGCATTGTATTCACCGCGCATCTTGGGAAGGTAGCGAAATGGTTGGTTGGACACCATCCATCCACATGCCGCGCTGGGCTTCCCGCATAACTCTGGAGATTATCGGCGTTCGTGTGGAGCGGCTTTGGGATATTACAGAGGAGGATGCCAAGGCTGAAGGTTGTACGTTTGAGGCTCTGAGGTTAAAGCCTGGCACTCGCGAAGTTGAAGAGATGGGACACACTGCCGTTTCCCACTTTGGCGGATTGTGGCAATCCATCTATGGCGATGAAAGCTGGCAGGCTAACCCGTGGGTGTGGGTCATTGAGTTTAAGCGCGTGGAGGGTGATGCATGAAGACTAACGCACAACTAAAAGCACATTGCGAAGACGTTATCGACAATCCGCAAGACCATCTGGATTGGGTGGTGGATATGGCGAGAGTGGCGCTGGCGAGCCTTGAGGCGGTTCCTGTTGGCTACGTCAGCAATTACAGCCGTAAATGCGCCGCTGATGGGCATCTAGGCTACATAAGCAATCATATGGTTGCGGGACTGGAGGGCGGGTATGTTTATGACGCGCCGCCAGTGCCAGAGCAGAAGCCGATTGAGTTGCCACAACTGATTTCCTCATGGGAGGGTAATGATGTGATAAGCGGCAGAAATAGAGGAATCACCGACTGCGCTGAAGCATTGCGTAAACAGGGGTATGAGGTGAAAGCATGATGACCCAAGAGCAGAAAAACGAGTTAGCTGGTCTTTGCAGAATTGAAATCCGTCGCTGGAAGCATGCGGCCGAAGCCGTTCCGGATAAGCGATACATGGTCGAACTGATGGAGATGGCACTTGCCGCACTCACCCAGCCTGCGAGCCCGGCTTTGAAGTTGCCTGATGAGATGGTGGAGAGTGGCGTTAATGGAAGGCTCTATCACAACGAGGGATGGAACGCCTGCATTGCCGAAGTGAAGCGCCTCAATGCCCCACACACAGCACCAATAGAGCCTATATGTGCCACAGGTGGTGCAGATGCTGCATTTCGTGAAGCCATCAGGCTGATTACCGGGCCGGAGGTGAAGTGATGCAAGCAACAGCCGCAGCGGTAGTTTTCACGGACTCCGAAACAGGTCAGGGTTATATTCGAACGCTTTCGGATTGGGAAACCAACTTGATTCTGAGTCAATTGCAGGCACTTGATGATGGCCCTCTGAAGGCCTACCCGGTACACCCAGTTGAAATTAAGCGCATTACGTCAGAAGAATTCCGGCTAGCAAGGGCTATAGCTGAAGCCAACAAAGATATGGGGATCGGCGATGCCTAAATCACCCGCAGAACGTAAGAAAGACCAGCGCGCAAGGCAGGCCGCTGCCGGTGAGCAGAAACTGGAGCTGGTTCTGGATAGTCAGGAATTAGCGATGCTGGCGCACAACTGCGCCGCCCGTCGCCCCGGTCGCGAACCCTATGATGCAACTGAGTACATCGCGCTGCTGATTCGCCAGGATGATGCGCGTTTGCGTGGCCGTATTCGGGTAATCAGTAAACGGCAGTGTGGGAAGTGTGGCGATCAACTGCCGGTGCAGGATTGCCCATGCAAAGGTGAAGCAGCGTGCTGGGCTAATCGCGGCTGGCATGAAACTAAATTAATACTGTGACATGTCACAGTAAGAAATCCTGTTGCAGCAGGTAATGCGTGGAGGTTCGTTATGGCTCGTTGGGTAGTTCTTGAAGAGTGGGCTGAGAGTGAATTTGGGAAGCCGATACCCGGCAAGGCGTCGCTCCACAAGTTTGCAAAAAATGGCATGATATCGCCCCCTGCCCGTAAGGTTGGCAGACATTGGCGTGTTGAATGTAATGCGAAATTCGTGGGGATCGAGAAACCCATGACTAAGGATAGTGATAGCCCACTCCTCAAGAGGATATTAGAAGATGGCTAGACCGAGGAAATATAACGTCAATATCCCCGGCCTCTCCTGTTTCACGGATGCTCGTACTCAAAAGGTTTACTGGAGGTACAAGCATCCTGTGACGGGAAAATTTCATGGCTTGGGAACTGATGGTGACGCAGCAAAGCAAATTGCCATAGAAGCAAACTCAAGGTTGGCAGAACGTCAAATGGCGCAGCTTTTAAAAGTAAGAGATGAGATAAGCCGGGAGCAGAAAAAGGGAATTTCTGTTTCTGCTTGGGTGGAAAAATATCTGGAAATTCAGGCAGAGCGACTTGAGACCGGAGAAATCCGGTTCAACACTCACAAGCAAAAGCTGGCACCACTAAAAGTTTTTGTTTCTGAAGTTGGATTGAAGAGTGTCGATGATATTTCCGTTCGTGAAATCGCCGATCTTCTTGACCAGTACAAAGAGCGTGGGCAGAACCGTATGGCCCAGATTGTGCGGATGGTGCTGATTGACCTTTATAAAGAGGCGCAACATGCAGGTGAAGTTCCACCTGGTTATAACCCTGCCCTCGCTACGAGAATGCCCCGTAATAAGGTTCAGAGGGAACGCCTTAATCTTGAAGAATGGACTGCTATCTTTGATGCCGCCGCAGCCTTGCCGAACTATGTTCAGAATTCAATGCTGCTCGCTCTGGTAACAGGTCAACGCCTAGGGGATATCGCGAAGATGCAATTCAGTGATATTTGGGATGGCCACTTACATATCCAGCAAGAGAAGACCGGCACTAAGTTAGCAATCCCTTTATCTTTACGTTGCAGCTCGATAAATATGACGCTTGAAGATGTTATTTCGAGATGTAGAGACAGAATCCTGAGTAAGTTCGTGATCCATCACCATCACACTACTTCTCAGGCACAACGTGGTGAAGCTCTGACGATCAGTTCTATCACCACTGGATTCAGCAAAGCTAGGAAATTGACCAATATCGAGTGGGAATCTGGTACCCCTCCAACATTCCACGAACAAAGGTCACTTGCTGAACGTCTTTACCGTGAACAAGGCATGGATACAAAACGCCTACTTGGACATAAAAATCAGGTTCAAACGGACAAATACAATGATGACAGGGGTAAAGAATGGCTGATAGTGGCCGTCTAAATTAGAGAGATTTTTAGCCAGTTTTGCAGAAGGGTTTTGCTGGAGTTTTGCAGAAGAGATTTCGAGGTGGTTAATTCACCCCAACTTCCTGACAGGAAATCGGGGTGACAATAACATGAGTTATTACATGTTGTTGATGATCGCGTCACCAAACTCTGAACATTTCAGCAGTTTAGCTCCGTCCATCAGACGTTCGAAATCGTAGGTCACGGTTTTGTTAGCGATAGCGCCTTCAACACCTTTAACGATCAGGTCAGCCGCTTCGAACCACTCCAGGTGACGCAGCATTACCTTGCAAAAAATAACATAAGCATCTGAATATAATTGAATTTTCCCTATTTTAATAATCGTAAATGATTACTTTTGGCTTTGAGATTAATCCTTATAAATCATAGATATGATTATAGTTTTGCAGAATAAATTTACCGCTTCGCTAGCTATTTTTAAGAGCGAGTCTATTTTCAATAAGTCGCTCTTACTTCCCTGTATTGACGACTCAACTCCATTGGAAATGTTTTGCACAGGATAGTGCAAGCCCGGTTAGCCACCACTACCGGGCTTTTCTTTATCAAAATGGCGCCTCATCGTCTGTGTTCAAGGTTGTAACCTCATGCGTCACCACTCCCACCACCGCTATATCTTCCAGCAGGTCATCCATCAGGAATGCGCCATCGTCGGTAATAAGTCGCCGCGGATGAATCATGATCATCGCCCACTCATACATGCCTGACATATCGATCAGCACCGTGTCACCATTTACCGGGTAACGCTGCTTATCGATTATGCACCTGCGGCCATTGAGCTCGACCATGCTGGAAGTCTCACGCGTAGACAGGATGTGCTGCAGCGGCTGAAGCAGAAACGTTACTTCGCCACTGGCAGGTCCGACAGTCTGGTGGTGTATGCCGGAGACAACATTTCGCGCTTCATCTCCCAGGATTTCTGAATACCCTGTCCTGCAAACCATAATTTCCCCTTCCCGCTCTGGTTGAGACCGTCAACGACACGCATCAGCGATTCGCTGTTAGCCTGTGGCTTGAATTCATCAAAGAGATTGAGCTGTGACACGCCCTGACTGTAAAAGTCGCCCAGCATCACGCCTGCTTTCATATACCGGCAACCGTCGCGCCATATGTGGTCGAGCCCCTGCATGGCAACGCGTATTATTTCTCGCGTGTCATTTGTTGGAGTTAGGAGTCTGCCCATGGCCTGGTTGCCATAGAACACTTCACCTTCTGCATGTGGGCTTGTTCGGACGAAGACAGCTACCTGACTGCAATACTGGCGTTCTCGCCTCAGCTTCTCAGCAGCGCGTTCTGCGTACGAGCAAACCGCCTGCCTCATGTCCTCGTATTCAGTAATGCGCGAACCAAACGAACGTGAGCAGACAATCTGCTGCTTAGTCGGCGCGAACTCTTCCAGCTCGAGGCATGGCTCGCCGCGCAGCTCGCGGATGGTTCTTTCCATTACGACAGTGAAGTTATCGCGCATCAGCTTTATGGGGCTGTCCGCTAAATCCAGGGCTGTATTCACGCCCATTATTTTTAGCCGTTTGGCGATTCTCTTTCCGACGCCCCATACATCCTCAACGTCAATCAGCGCCATAAGTTTTCGCTGGCGCCCAACGTCCGACAGGTCAAGAACACCGCCGGTCTTCGTCCACTTTTTGGCAGCGTGGTTAGCCAGTTTCGCCAGCGTCTTTGTCTGTGCGATACCAACACCAACAGTGAGGTGCGCCTCCTGCTTTATTCGCGCTCTCACCTTTCGGCCGAGTTCATCGAATGACTGCAGTCTGTCCAGTCCGGTGACGTCCATGAATGCCTCATCGATCGAATAGACCTCAACCGAAGGCGCCATATCTTCGAGTATGGTCATCACCCGGTTGCTCATGTCGGCGTACAGCGCATAGTTGCTGCTGAACACGTGAATCTTGTGCCGGCGGATTTCGTCCTTTAGCTTGAAGTAAGGCGCACCCATCGGGATTTTCAGCTCTTTCACTTCAGCGCTGCGGGCGATAACACAACCGTCGTTGTTGCTGAGCACCAGAACCGGCTTACCGCGCAAATCAGGCCTGAACACCGTCTCGCAGCTGGCGTAAAACGAGTTCACGTCAACGAGCGCAAACATCACATGCCGCCGTTTGGATTGAAAACCTGAAAGGTGCGCTCATCGCCATCAGCCGTTGAAATGTCACGGAAGGTCGTCGTGTGCATCTCTATCCAGCTATTGGCGGCGCGAAGCGTGTAATGCCAGTTCAGCCGTTCCAGTTCGCTCACAAAGTCGAGCGTGCTGATAGTGAAGCGGCCTGAGGCATCTCGCTTCATAGCCTGCTTAAAGGCCATCCTAATTTCGTAGTCGCGGGGCATGGTCATCTCCCTCCCTGATGGATGCTGTATATAAATACAGTAATATCGATCGGTAGGATCGATCAAGTCGATTGATGATGGTTTTTAGGAAGGGATTGGCGCGGAAGGATTTTTAGGTGGGCGACAATGCCGCCCGGCTGGTGTCAGCGTTCAAGCAGATGCAGGGCGATGTCTCTGGCTATGTTGGGCTCTTGGTTTGATTCACCGAGAATCACTTGCATCAGAGCATCTCTCGATAGCTGACGCTTCTCTGCAAGAATGGTTATCGCAGCTTCGCCGATTATGCGAGCCACTTCATGTTGAGCCTCTTTGTTGAGTAGGTTTTCCATAACGCCTCCTTGGTCTGCAGTTCTAACGTGCGCCTGCAGCAAGGTGATCACATGAGAAACGGCTCAAATAGTCTAACCTCAAGGTTAAACCCGCAGCCTGCATGAAGATGGACGCGGTATTAAGCTGCCCCGTCGCCGGGGCTTTTTTATGCGTCCAGACCATCTATAGCTTTCAAGCGTTGCTGCAATTCTGATATCACTGAGTTTTGGTTATCAATAACTCCTGATAGCTCTTTTATCGCCTCTACCAACAAACCAACTGTATCACCGTACGCCACACCGAGTGCATCAGGGATGATTTCTCCCTTTTTCATACCATTAATGTTGCTCTGGAGGGTGTAAGGACCCATGACAGATACGGCCTCAGGCAGTACGGCCTGCAAATCCTGAGCTATAAGCCCCGTGAATTTTGATCCATCCCTGTTACCCGTGTAACCTGTGAGCGATTTGACTTTGGCTAAGGCATTATCAATAGCTTTCAAGTCTGACTTGAATCTTTTATCAGAGCTATTCTGCCAGGTTCCGTTTATAGCATATGCGTTTCCGTCACTACGGAACTGCCAGTATTTTGACGTGTTCGAACCCGAGTCATAATTGCTGATAGTTGTCTGTGAGAACTGTCCATTATTCAGTTCAGGAAAAATACTCGATCGGATTGTTGTTCCATTCTGATCTACTATAGTCCCCTGATAAAGCAAACCGCCATTTACTAGCGTACCGCTGACCGAAGTAATCGTCTTTCTGACAATTGTTTCACTTGTCAACGTCCCGCCCGTTTTGTTATTTATTGTTCCAAGTCTTGAATCATTTCCCTGGGCGAATGTATTAGCTGCTGTCCCGAATGGAGATGCACTACCAGTACCGCCCTTATTTATAGAGAGGGGCCCATTAAATGTTGCTAGTTCACCTAATCCAAGATTAGTGCGAGCTGTTGATTTGTCTGTCAGATCATTAAGGTTCTGCGCCTTATCAAGCTTGTTTCCAAACTGTGTTGACATGTAGCCCCAGCTTGGACCGGTAAAAGTGGTACGATCCGGGCGCGTTACAGTTACAGATTGATCTCCACTGTAAATTTTCTGCCAGTTCTGGAAATCAAGAATGCGCCCGCGCGCAACCTGTGCGAAGTCGTTCAGGATTTTTTGTGTGATAGCCACCTGCATTGATGCCGGAACAGCATTCCACGCAAGGCCTGATGTAGTTGGACCATCGAAAGCAATTGAAAGAGTTAACTGTGTGTTTGATGTTACGGACGAAACCACCAGCGTGTAAGGTGCGCTGCCCACTGTGACGTAAACGAAGTCACCTTGCTTAAGCTCAGTAGTAAAGCTTGTTCCTGTGCCGGTTACAGCATTAGAACCGTTCGTTAAAGCGATAGTGCCTACTGGCATAGTTTTCTCCGGGCGTAAAAAAGCCCGGCACATTTGGCCGGGCTATATCAATGTGATGTTCAGTTCGCTTTGAAAATTACTTTAAGTGAAACGTCTTTTTGGGGCTTACCCTCTGGGTAACGCCACAATGAAACCTGCCTCTTCACGCTTCGATCAAAAACATATTCTGGATCAGCGCTGATAAGGCGAATATTTTCCGTTCTTCCGCTACTGCTTACGTCATAAAGCACGTTAACCTCTCCGCCAATACGGAGTTTTTCCGGTCGATCAGGATATGAGATTACGTTTGCGGCATTAGCCAAGGATGAAAATAATATAATAGATAAGAAAATAAGTTTGCGCATGCTGCCCTCCAGAATTATGGTATAACAGCGCCATTTTGAAATTGGTTCAAATCGTGAAAACGATCTTTGGGATCAAATTTACTTATGTCAGGTTGGGTAGGATTGCGTATGGAATCCTTAAACCATATGGTTTGAAAGAAGATGCCCAAGTATTCTGCAATTTACTCACCCACTGGCATTGCAGAACCCCACCAGAAAACCTGAAGTAAATACCCGAGTATCCAGTGTTAGTTCCTCCATCATCAAAAATATTCCCATACGCAAGAGCACTGGAAAGGATATATGTATTGGTCCCGATATTTTGAGAATAAACAGCATTATCTAAATCATAGTTTGCCGGGATGTCAAAGAAGCCAAGTATGCGAGGAATCTTTGCAGCCATAACGGCTGACCAGATCAGCTCACCTGCAGCATTGAATACATCTTTGTATCCGCTCTCTACGGGAATATCACTTCTCGTTCTTGCTACGATACCGGCATTAGCTGTCATCCAGTCACCTTGCCCGGCAAAGAAGAACCTTGATCCCTCGCTGGGCTTAAACCACTTGAGCGAACCATCATTTCCCGGCCTTGCTGTAACAAACCCCATATCAGTGGAATTACCAAGCTGACATTTAATATCGTAATAACCTATGTCAGTTAAATTTGAATAACCTATGGTATCTCTGAAGTATGTGCCCTTATAATTGGAATCAATTACAAGTGCTCCAGCAGCATTAAATATTTGATATCCACTCATATGAAAGCGTACACGTCCAAAGTTAATGTTACAGATTTCGGGCCGCCAACTCTTATTACCTGCACCCCGCCATTAAGACATCGAGCCGCAAATTCATAACTATCCGCGCCTAATCCGGGTGTATTTGACTGAGCGCCTACGATTACTGCAAAGCAACCAATTAGAGTAGAACCGGAGAAAGGCACAAATAATTGAGCAGCGTTCGTATCGATTGAAGCAGACGCTCTGCCTAAATAACGTGTGTTGTAATCGCCTATATCAACCACCATTTTACCGGTGGCATCCCAGCATTGCAGTCCTGCGGGCATACATTCTCCTTACCAGAGCCCTTCCCTGATGCGTAATGTTCCATTTCCGTCGTAAGTTAATTTGAGAACACCACTATCAAGCACTCTCCCTGCACCATTAGCCGCATTTCTTTCAAATAATCCAGACTTATCCAAACGCCAGCCAGCAGAACCAGAAACGAAGTTGTTGGACTGAATAAAGCTGCCGATCATGGCATTCTCTATCCATCCCTCACCGATGAACGCCTGATTAATCAGTACCTGACCATTTCTGATGATGAATGGTGAAAACACGTTATTGCCGCTGCCGCTTGCCACAACAAACTGATTGGCGTTTACAGCAAAGCGCGTGACCACTTCGGTTCCGTTAATGGTGACAGCGACAGACATGCCTGCGTCGTAATTGGTTCCGCCGTACTTGATGCCCGCTTTCAACGTGTAGATTGCTGAGCCGCCGGACGCATCTGCATACGCTGTCATCTTCTCGGAGATAGCCGCCTGCTGCTGATCGAACTGCGCAACAACATCCGTCCGTAACTCGGCAACTGATTTTTCAGCGTCCGCGGCCACTTTCTGCGCCTGGAGAATGCCAGCAGAGTTTTCACCAAAATTAGCCCACTGCTGATCAACGTGGTCGTAGTTAGCGAGAATGTCTTCCGCCAGTGCTTTCGGATCGGTAATTATCGGATCAAGCAACGCCTGACCATCTGGCGATTCAATAAATTCCTGGAATGAATCACCGATCAGGTCGTTGGCATTGGTATTGCTGGCCCCTTCGACAAATCCGGTCCAGTCACCTTTATTGCCGATTTTGTCTATCAGGCGCGCGCGGTACCAGCGGCGTATACCGGCAGGCATCGGCCCGTGCTGATAGCTGACGCCTGGATATGGAACGTTAGCCAGGAACAGCGGATTCATGCCGTCTGCGGTAGTCGCTACTTCAATCTCGGTATAAGCCGTGTCACCAGAGCCAGCCGGGAAGCCCCACTGGATGTTGATGGCCCACACCACATCTGTTGTCGCGATCAGGCTAACCGGCGTTCCCGGCTTGCCAATCTTGCCAGACAGCGTTGTTGACTGCGCATAGCCCCACGGTGATGAAACGTCCACCGCATTGACGGCGCGAACACGCACGTCATAAATACCGGCATAGAT